>JAHHTS010000198.1 GCA_020024475.1 Oscillospiraceae bacterium | reverse complement strand
GATAAAAAAATAAATTACATTTAATTAAATTAATAATATATTAACCTTGATATTGTAATTTTGCTTATTATAATTTATCAATATGAACGAAATACATAAATATATCATTAAAAGATTTTTATTTGTTGTTGTAAATTGATAACCGGGAAAATGTAGGAATATACAACTTATAAAAATAAAAGAGAAATGCTTTTAACGGCCACACATTTGTTAGACATTATTATACTATGTAATAGATGTGGCGATTTTCATGTCGAAATGAAGAACAAATAAAAGATATACAGAAGAGTTTAAAAAGAATGTTGTAGAAACAATGCAAGAATAAAGCCTTAGCTATAAAGAAACAGCAAAAATATTTGGAGTAAGCAATCAAAGCATGATAACAAATTGGAAAGGAATTTATATAACAGAATGTCTAGCAGACTTTAATTTTGAACGCAGAGAAAGTAGTAGTGGTACGGCGAGAAAGTTTGTCAAAGAAGTAGAAGATGATTTTATTGAGAAAGTACAATATCTGCGTGCAGATTTAACTTACTAAAAAATGTCAAGTATTAGTTTTGGAGAATGAGCAACGACAGAACTAAAAGTACAATTAATCCAAAACTAAGGCGAGAATATAAATTGATAATAATGCTTGATGTTGCACTTTTAGTTCGAGCAACATTTTACTAACATCTAAAAAATGAATGGTAAAGATAAATATGCAACGAAAAAAGCAGAAATTGCAGATATTTACCATGAAAACAATGGCAGATAGGGAACTATCACCGAATCACATCAGAATTAGATAACCGCAAATTGAACCTCAAACACAAGACTGAGCAGCGACTTATGGAGCAATTAGGAGTAATATGCCACATAAGAGGCAAGAAATACCATTCCTACAAGGGTAAAGCAGGTAAAATAACTCGTAACTTATTGTAAAGAGAGTTTAAATCTGAAACACTAGATCAAAAGTAAATTACAGATATAACAGAGTTTAGTCTCTCTTGTCAAAAGAGATATATTTTGACAAGCATAGATTTATACAGCAGAGATGTTGTGAGCTATACAATCTATGACATACCTGTATTTATGACCACTGCAATTATTGAAAAAGCATTTTTGAGGATATTAGGCGAAACAGAATCAATATCACATTAACAACAAGGTGGACAGTATCAGCGAATGATAAATAAAAATGTGTAAGGTAAAGTATGAGTCGAAAAGAAAGCTGCCTTTACAATGCTTTTGTTGACAATTTCTTTGACCTTTTAAAAAGTGAATTATTTTATTTACAATATTTTCAATTGAGCACTTTAAAAGTGAATTTATTGAATACATTGAGTATTACAAAAATGGCAGAATCAAGATAAATTCAAAAGGCTTGTCATCTGCATTACACAGACAACAAGCCTTCATAGTTGCTTAATTTTTACTTTGTCTAAATTTTTAGATTCACTTCAGAAAAATCTCGCTTTTATTTTTAGAAGTACATACTGTTTTCTGGAAAAATGTCATTGCAAGTAGCTCTAACGCCTAATTTTTTTAGTGTAGAAGCATCACCAGTACGCAACATAACCGATGAATGCAGATCAGTACCACGAAGTTCGGGAAGCTGTTTTAGCGCTAATGAAACAGTAGGATTAGTATTAGATGCAACAGTAAGAGCAAGAAGGACATCATCAAGTTTCAATGCGGATGCTTTGGATCCAAGAACATTTCTTTTAAGATCAAGAATAGGTGTGAGTACACTTGCAGGTATAAGCTGAATAGCATCATTTATTCCAGCAAGATGTTTAATAGCATTGATAGTTGCAGCGCTTGTTGCACTCATAACATCGCTTGATTTACCAGTTATTATTGTTCCGTCTTTTAGTTCATACGCAGTAGCCTCACGCCCTGTTGCAACAGCTTTGTTGTTGGCATGTTCGACACAAAGTCGGTCTTTATCTGGAGTAAGCCCTAGTTGATTTAATAAACTTTCTAATTTTTCTACTTGATTATGCTGTATTTTGCCCATTTTATAATCACATATTGAGCAGTAATATCTATATATTATTTCCTGATAAGATGCGTTTCTGCATGCTTCATCATTTGTAATCGCATAACCGACCATATTAACACCCATATCAGTTGGAGAACGATAAAAGTTCTCATCTCCAGTTATATTTTTTAGAATAGTTCTTACAATAGGAAAAGCCTCTACATCACGATTATAGTTTACTGTCATTTTGCCATATGCTTCCAGATGAAATGGATCAATCATATTTACATCCATCAAATCCGCTGTTGCAGCTTCATATGCAAGGTTTATAGGATGTTTAAGAGGAAGATTCCACACAGGGAAAGTTTCAAACTTTGCATATCCAGCAAATCTACCTCGTTTGTGTTCATGATAGATTTGCGACAAGCATACAGCAAGTTTACCGCTACCTGGGCCAGGAGCAGTAATAACAACTAGAGGCTTTGTTGTTTCTACAAATTCATTTTTACCATAACCATTGTCACTCACAATTGTTTTTACATCATGTGGATAGTTTGGTATTGAATAATGCTTGTAGCTTTTTATACCTAAATTGTTTAATTTCCTTATGAAGTTATCAGCAGCAGGCTGATTGTTATACCTTGTTAGAACAATACCATTTACACTTATCCCCATTGCTTTAAATTCATCCGTAAGTCTTAAAATATCCATATCATACGAGATACCTAAATCAGCTCGTACTTTTGTTTTTTCAATGTCATCAGCTGATATACAAAAAATAATTTCAGTATCTTCGCTTAAAGCTTTTAGTAGTTTTATTTTAGTATCAGGTTCAAAACCTGGCAAGACTCTGGAAGCATGGTAATCGTCAAATAGCTTGCCACCAAATTCAAGGTAAAGTTTTCCATCAAACCTTTTGATTCGCTCCTTGATTTCGTGAGCTTGCTTTTTTACATACAATTCATTGCTGAAACCTTCTACAAACATTAATTACACCTACTCCCTTAAATTAAATACTCTATAAGTATAACATCATAACACATTTTTAACAATTATTT
>JAHHTS010000197.1 GCA_020024475.1 Oscillospiraceae bacterium | reverse complement strand
ATCACACCTCCTCCTTGTCCAGAAAGCAAAAGTTTTATGACTCATTTTCTATTTTAATAATCCATCCAAATGTTCTTTTAAACTTTTCTGCATTCGGAAATCATCTTCATCTTGAAACCCTTTTTGAATTACTTCTTCAATATCCTCATGATTGAGATACAACACGTTTTCTCCAATCAAGCCTTCTGGATAAGTACAAGCAACATAATCAAAATATTTTTGTTCTCCCTTGAGAATTGTTACAACACCTCTTCCAATCAGAACGAGCTTTTTTACACTTCCTTTTACAAGAATTACAGAACCTAATGGTAAAAACTTTTCTTCTTTCATCAACTAACTTCCTGTGAATGAATCAAAGGTATTGACTGATGCACAGGCACTTAATCTACTAAAGTAGCGTGGATACATCATTAAAGATGAGATTGTTTCTGCCATGAATTAGGTGTTGTGTCTATATTTTCTTTTTTAAGCCACCGCAAGAGAGCTTGTTTGTTATGCGATTTACTTTTTTTCTAATCACTACCTCTTGGTTTCAAACTTATTTCTTCTGTTGCAATTTTTTTGTTGTTTCATCATTTTCAATGTCTGTTCCAGCAATTTTTTAGATGGTTTTTGTTGATTTATTACTTTTTTATATTCTTCAACCCAATTTTCGTTCTTCTCCATTTCTTTTAATTCTCCTTTTAAAGTTTTCTATATAGTTAACTCTATATTACTTATTAAAGTGCAATCTTTTACCAGTATTTGTATCGATAAAATATTTTTTACCATTTTCATTTATTAAAGTAATATCTGTTCCTTGTGGCATATTAAATATACTCATAATGGCAGGTTCTACTTCAATAACCGTTCCCCAATCACATATTACCATGTTTGAAGGATTTGCTAAAAACTCATCGGTATCAATATCTGATAAAAATCTCCATCCATTATCCAATTTGTTTATGGGTTCTTCCTTTATGCACCATTTCAGATTTCCCTTGTGTTCTAATATATTCTTTGATACAACACTTCCTCCTAAACCCATACCTTTATTCATTAATCATTTCCTCCATAATTTTTTTAATTTCTTCAGTTCCTCTTTCGTTAAGCAGCTCTTCAACAGAATATCCCGAACTGTTTAATGACTTAATATCCGGTTTCTTTTCTAAACATTTTACAATTAATGTAATGCCTTCTTCAGTTCTTTTTTTTAGAATATTGTGGCATAGACACCATAAAGATGAATTATTAAATCTTTTCTCTCTTAAATTTAGATCAACATTCATATCAACCAACCTATTAGCAATTTGCATAGCGCCATCACAATTTATATTTGCTGATAAATAATGTATTTCATTACAGCCCTCTTTTGATATTACATTAATATCCGCATTGTTATCTAAAAGGTAATTGGCAATTTCAAATTTCCTACTAACTAACGAAGTTTCAAGCAAGCTAATTCCATTCTTATCCACTATATTTAATATGTCATTTATATTTTGCTTTTCTAATTTTATTTTTTCTTTAAATAACTCAAGGTCTCCAAACTTTATTATTGTTCCATAATCGGCTTTGTTAATATTCATACATTACTCCTTTTATTCGTATTTATGTCCTCTATTAGTACTTGGTAATTCGGGTCGATAATTATCTAGATTTCTATACCACTCTAAAAATTCCTCTTTAGTAATTACATCATTCATATAAAGCTCATGCACTTCTGAATATTTCTCTCCTGGGATATGCCCCATATCCCATTGCCCTTTTCTCGGCTTAGTTCTGTCCCAAATAATTTCTTTTCCTGTTGGATCGTAAACTTTACCAGTTAAAGAATCTTTTGCATTTTCCCACACTTTCTCTATCTGCCCTTTCGCATAAGACGGTCTGCTTTTAGCATAAGGTTTAAGTTTCTTTTTATATCTAGTTGATATATTTTTAATATTCTCTGTTAAAAGATTTTTTTCTTTATTAATTGTATCTACTGATTTTAGAGGAGTGATATTCGCCTTATCCTCCAATTTTTCTATGTCCGTCTTTCTCGCCACATCTCCGATTTCTTATACCGAACTATTCACTGGATTTCCTGATAGAACTCCTTCTATCGCATTGCTTCCCAACATTGCCAATATACGGCTATCTGTACTTTGATAGATTGCATCATAAACTTTATCTTCTGCTACATTACCAATCAATATCCTTCCACCATCTACGGCAATAGCTTTAAATTTTGCAGCACCTGTTGCCCCTTTTAAAATGCCACTCATCGGTAATGCCATTGCCGAAATCATAGTGCTGGCGTTTCCTATCGTATAATATAAATCCGGATTTCCTGCAAACAGTGTATCACGGATAGGATTTTCTGCTACTGTAAATCCATCACTGGAAAAACCTAGGGATATATTGTTCATTCCTTCTGTTGCATTCGACAATCCATATAACGTAGATGTTCCTCCCACAACAGATACACCAAACACAATAGGAGCAGCCGCACCCGCAGTTGCAAAAATCAGTGCTGTTCCCACCGTTACAGATAAAATGCCTGAAAGAAGCTGTTTTAATCCTTCCGCTTTCCTATCATCAGCAAGTTTATCGTTCATTTTATCTTCAAACTTTTTTATTGCCTCTTCGTACTGTTCCATGTTCTGGGCTACATAATTTCCACTTGCTTCATAGCCTATCTGCAACCTTTGATATGCTGGTAGCTTTGCAATAGAACCAGCCTGATAATTAGTTACTGATACAGCAGGACTTCCTGTTCTTGCCATCAGAATAGACCTTATAGACTCCAGCATAGAGTTCATATTCTGTGTGTCGTTTTGATGCGTTTGCTCATAATCACCAATGTCACTGTTTAAAGTTTTAACACGACTTTCCATCAACTGATAAGAAAGTACTAACGGCAAACCTGAAGGCTGAACAACTGAGACAATATCACTAACGCTGGAAATGACACTATTAATTTCTTCCCGTAAATTTTTAAAGTCCTCCTACCCATTCTCCAATACTTGACTTTTTGTTATAAAAATTACTCCCGTCCACAAAAAACTGGAGT
>JAHHTS010000196.1 GCA_020024475.1 Oscillospiraceae bacterium | reverse complement strand
GATTATTATCTCCCTTGCCTCGAACTCCCTGAGCAAGAAGATGTAGAAATTGGTGTTTGGGGTGAAAGGCACAGACAGTATTTGTTGGCACATCATAAGGTCAAATACTACAATATGCTTTCAAACTGTACCCTCTGCTCTCACCTTGCAGAGGTAGAAAAGACAGCTACCAAAATGTTTGATAACATCGTAAAAGAACTTGCCGAAAAAGAAAATGTTACTGAAAATCTCAAGTCAAACGATATGATGTTATGGGTACAAAAGATGAACAATATCTGTAATAGAGCAACAGAAATTGTGAATGATGAAATAATATTCGTTTAAAATTAAGCCTATTGCAGCGTAGTTACTAAAGTTGCAATAGGCTTTTATTTTTTTATAAAAATGTTACTTAAAAACTGTTGTCTTATAGTCCGTTTGCTTGTATAATTTATGATGTATACTTGTAATATGGAATAGCTTTATCAGCAAGGAGAAAATTATGATCACTGAAAAAGTTGGAAATAGAATTAGAGAACTTCGTAACGAAACTGGTCTAAGCCAAGAAAAATTTGCGCTAAAAATTGGTATGGATCGCACTTATTTTGCAAGTGTTGAACTTGGCAAAAGAAATATTGCTTTGAAAAATATCGAAAAGATTGCAAACGGTTTGGGTGTAACACTATCGAAACTATTTAAAGGTCTTTAAGTTTTAGCTTGTCATATACGATTAATTTAAAATAAAGAGAGGACAATGATGATGGCAACCGAGAAAAAATTATATAAAACATCATTGATAAATAACCGCAGATATTTGGGTAACAAGTATAAACTTCTACCTTTCATTACAAAAGTGGTTAATGAAGAGTGCGTTGATATTCAATCAGTTGCAGATATTTTTGCAGGAACAGGTGCAGTTTCTTCTGCTTTCTTAGATAAAGTTATAATTACAAATGACCTAATGTATAGTAATTATATTTGCAACTTGGCTTGGTTTAGCCCACAGGAATACAATCCGCAGACAATTATTGATTATATTATTAGATATAATTCGATTTCTAAATATAAAGATAATTATATGACTGAAAATTTTGCAAACACATATTTTAGTTACAACGATTGCTCTAAAATTGGATATATAAGAGAGGACATTGAACAGAATTATCATAGTGGAAATATTAATGACAGAGAAAGAGCAATTTTGATTACATCATTACTTTACGCTATGGATAAAATTGCAAAGACTTGTGGGCATTATGATGCATACCGTAAGGGCGCAGAATATAACGCTTCTCTTGAGTTACTTGTTCCTTTAGCAGAGGTTCACAACAACCCCGAAAATCAATGCCATAATAAAGATGCAAATGATTTAGTTAATGAAATTTATGCCGATTTGGTTTATATTGATCCACCATATAACTCTCGTCAATATTGTGATGCGTATCATCTCTTAGAAAATGTTGCACGTTGGGAAAAACCAGCTGTTTTTGGCGTCGCAAGAAAAATGAATAGAGATACAATGAAAAGTAGATATTGCACTCGAAGTGCCACAGAAGCGTTTGAAGATTTAATACAGAATATTAACGCAAGATACATCCTGTTTTCATACAACAATATGGCAACTAAAGGCAATGATCGTTCAAATGCCAAGATTTCAGATGAAGACATTATGCGTATTTTAGAGAATAAAGGAACAGTAAAAGTGTTTTCTGAAAGCTACAAGGCTTTTTCGGCTGGTAGATCTAAAATTTCAAATAATGCCGAAAGATTGTTTTTGTGTACTTGCTTTGGAGAGGAATGATATTATGATTCAATCTCCTCTTAATTATACCGGTGGTAAGTTTAAGCTACTCCCTCAAATACTGCCTTACTTTCCTAAAAATATCAATGTATTTGTTGATTTGTTTTGTGGAGGATGTAATGTAGGCATAAATATTGAAGCAAATAAAATTATATACAACGATTTAAACGCACATCTGTTGTATTTATATAATACATTTAAAAATTTAGATAAAGAGTCAACATTTGAATGGATCTATCAGATCATTGACAAATACGAATTATCACTTGTAAGTAAAAATGGTTACGATTATTATGGCTGTGAAAGTAGCAAAGGATTAGGCAAGTATAATAAAGAACATTTTATGAAATTACGTGATGACTTCAACAAAATACAAAATGAAGATTATTATTACTATGTAATGCTCTATGTTATTATTGTTTATGCTTTTAATAATCAAATACGATTTAATAGCAAAGGTGAATTTAATCTTCCAGTAGGTAAACGTGATTTCAATAATAAAATGGCAAACAAATTATCGGATTTTATAGATAAAATTCAAACTCAAAACTGTAAATTTACTTGTCAAGATTTTAGAGAATTTGATGTTTCACAATTAAGTAGTGATGATTTTGTTTATGTTGATCCGCCTTATCTTATTACCTGTGCAACATACAACGAACAAGGCGGATGGAATGAAGACTCAGAGCGTGATTTGTTAGCGTTTTTGGACAAACTTTCTGAGAAAAATATTCGCTTTGCACTTTCAAATGTGCTTAGAAGTAAAGGCAAGGAAAATCTAATATTGATAGAATGGCTTAATAAGAATAGCAATAAATATCGTGCTATTCCGTTAAATTACAGCTATTCTAATTCAAACTATCAAACAAAGGACAAATCTTCTGCCAGCGAAGAAGTGTTGATTATAAATTACTAAGGAGGAGCTGCTATGAATATTCCATATAAAAGTTTTTGTTGGAGTCTTGGTACAACAAGTTTTAGAACAAAAAATTTCAATAAGACTATAGAAGAACAGCTTGCTCTTTTAAATGAGTTTTGGTCTCTTGATGAAAATCGCGAGGAAGATTGGTCAGGTAATAATGTATTACAGTCCCGCTATTATGATTTTATGCACGAAAAAGGATTCCTTGTTGGAAGCGCTGGCAATAAGCCAAAAGATGCTCGTGAAAAAACTTCTGGCTTAGTTGATATAGGTTTAATTGATGACAAGAGAAAATTAAGTAATGCTGGTGAAGCTTTATTGCGCATTAGTACCGAAAATGATTT
>JAHHTS010000195.1 GCA_020024475.1 Oscillospiraceae bacterium | reverse complement strand
TTTCTTCGTTCACTTCCGATGCTCCTTTCATTCCTTCTTATGTAATTCACTCGTACCCTTCCACAGTTAAAGAGAAAATGCGTCTGACTACCTCTGCTTCGTCCTCTGCAATGATCAATGCGTGTTTGTCCTCTGGAGCTTTTTCGTAGCCAAATGGACTGTTTCCGCTTACATATTGTCCTTTTTCCTTTCTAACAGCAAGGGAAGAACGGACCTTCTATTATAAATCCTTACTATATAAATCATAGAGAAGATTTTTAAAATTCACATCAATATCCGCGATGCTTCCCTGATAATTCTTACTGTCATAATTATCATTTATGGAAATGAAACGGACACCCATAAACGGAAGTTACTTTCTTCCTTTATCTTATCATCTTCCTTTGATAATCGGATATAAATTGCAATCTGATACTTTTTCATCTCAAAAAACTAACTTTCTGATGAACTACTAAATCCTGATAAAAAATACTTTGCCGTTATACTCTAAGACATGATAGCGTCCAATAATTATCTGCTTACAAACATCGTCAAGCGTAAGCTATAAGCGTTTACCTTAAATCTAATCCATTCCATACCAGCTTTACAACTTTCTAGATTCTTCCCCCTCTAAATTATAACATTTAAGAGGGGGAACGTCACTAAACAATATCGTTTCTTTACTTACTCTTTCCTGTAAGTGGTGACCAACCTGCTTTTTTTCTTTTTCTCATTAAGCACTCCTCCTTCCAATTACATTTATTCAATATAAATAATCCTAATTATTTATACTAAATATCTAGTAAATTTAACCGACTCTTACCTTTTTTGATTCCAATTAAAAAATTTATTTGTAAAAAACAGAACTATCAATAAATAAATAAACAAAATTACTATATTTCTATTTACCATTTCATTTGCCAAACCGTACAGCATAACATATCTTATTGCTTCTAATATATATGTAAATGGCAAAGTTCTTTGAAATAGCTGTATTGTCACTGGAAGTTTTTCAATGGAATAATATACTGGCGTTGCAAACATAACAAAAAACATCATAATCATCGAAATGGTCTCTGACACTTGATAATTATCGCTGCAAGTTCCAATAATTGCACCTATACCTGCCATAATAACAACTCCCAATACAATAAGCAATATTACTATCGCATTAATATTTACCTTTACTCCGAAAACAATTTGTCCAATTATTGGCATTACTATCAACGCTGGCAAGGTACTAACAGCTGAACTTGATAAATAACCAATTAAAGGTGACCATCTACTTATTGGAAGCGTAGCCATATGCTCAAATCCATGTCGGCTTCTAATTCCTATAAGAATCTGTGCTAAAGTCGTAATGCATAAATTAGAAATTGAAGTAACCATATTTCCAGAAATATATATAATTGCAGTTTCGTTATCTATTTCAACCGGCATCATACACACCATTATAATTACACCTAATGGTATAACCATAGAAAAAAGCGATGTGATTAAAATCAATGTTTTTTGTTGCTTTATCCCTATATTAAAAAATATCCATGTTTCGAGCAAAAAATTTTTTACATTAGTTAGCATTATTTTTATCCACCTCAAATATTAAATAATTTTTTCTCCCATTATTTTTATATATACATCTTCCAATGATGGTCTGATTATTTTGAAATTCTTCATATATTCAGACAGCGTTTTACAGTTAAAAATGTAAGTTACACAATCAATCAATTCTATTTCTGATGTATATACATATATATTCAAACCGTTCTTCTTATAATTATATTGTCCCAATAAATTATCTTCTTCTTGGTTTTCTAGCTCCTTCTTCAATTCAATTTCTATTCGTACTATGTCTTTAACTTTTTTATACAAAGAATCTGGTGTCCCTTCATCAATGACCCTTCCCTCTCCGAGAAGTATTACCCTATCTACTATTTCTTCAACTTCGGCCACATTATGTGTAATCAATAAAATTGAAGTTCCATTTTCTCTTTGTAATTTTTTCAAGAATTTCCAAAACATATATTTTTTTTCTGGATCTAACCCTGTTGTTGGTTCATCCAAAATTAATATAGCAGGATTTCCTACAACAGCACACGCTAATGCTGCAGCTTGTTTTTTCCCTCCACTTAAATATCTAATTGGCTTCTTTAATTCGTTTACAAAATCTAACTCTTTTGCCAAATATTCAATCTCTTTTTTTGCCTGATTCTTCGCAACTTTTCTGAGTCGCGCTGAATAATAGACTGCATCGTATATCGAAAGATGATCCCAGTGTTCAAATCTACTCTGCATCATGTAGCCTATTTCTGTCAATAAATTATCCTTAGATTTATTAACTTCCATCCCCTTTATTTTAATACTCCCACTATCATATATGGTGTATCCAATTATTTGTTTTATTAAAGTACTTTTACCTGCACCATTTGGACCTAGTACTGCCAATATTTCATTTTCAATTAGGTCAAAAGAAATATCTTTATTGGCATAGACTGTTCCTTTTTTTGAATTATATGTTTTACATACATTTTTAATCTCTATAATATTCCCCATAGTGACTCTCTCTCGTATTATAATGTAGTAGTGTTTATAGACCCTCCCCAAGGTCTGTATACTTATACTATTGAAGATACTGCGAATTGTTTTTAATTTCCTACTACCTGATGGTTATAGAAAGGCTACAGCCTCAGTCTCTTTGCATATTTGTTAATCAGTTAGATACCGCATGACGATTTATTTAGAACAAGGGTACAATCACAAGGAGTACTAGAGATTCTAAAACAGCATCAAATATTTATTCAAAGGAGTATTTTTATGTTTTTCGTAGGAATTGATGTTGTCAAGGATAAGCATAATTGTTTTGTCACAAACTCCAATGGTGAAGTACCCTTTAAATTATTTACCATCTATGACAATCGTGAAGGTTTTAACTAACTTTATCGAAGACTGCTTTTACCAGTCGTTTTAGATTTAATGCCGTTTCCGATAAGAGGCATTCTTCTGTCGCTTTCTGAAGACCTCTTTTTTGGATTTTATTCAATTTATGTTCTCTCTTTAAAACTGCGAATGTTC
>JAHHTS010000194.1 GCA_020024475.1 Oscillospiraceae bacterium | reverse complement strand
ACTCGAAATCGTCTGAAAGACTTTTTGAAGAAAGAAGGTATTGCATTATGAAAAAGCCAAGAATTTTTGATGCAATGGAACATATTGACGAAGATTTGATTACAGAGGCAGTTTCCTACAGACCCAAAAGAAATAGAATTCCTACAGTAAGTAAATGGATTGATGTTGCGGCTTGTTTGTGTCTTGTAATCAGCATTTGAGTGCCATTTATTCAACAGATTGTTTTTAATCAAGATAAAGATAGGCTATCTTCGCTTGAGGTTGTTGCAGAATCGAATGGCAAGCTTTATAGTATTGTGACCAATCTTAAAAGTAATGCATTTGTCAATTATAATCTTGAAAGAGAAATTATACCTGATTTAATTGGAGATGAATTAGGATCGCAGAAATTGGTAATCTAAAATGATGAGAATGGTGTGGTTACTGATCTGTCTACCTTTTACTAATGTGCAAAGACGCCGGTGGAAAAACATAACTGGTATCCGAGGATTATAGTGAAAGACTCTGAAGGAAACTTTTATCACGCAATTATAGGTTCCTGTTTTGAGGCAGATACGCAAACATCTGATGAAGTGCTTGAGGTGTATGGACTAAATTTGCCAGAGGATATTCAAGCTGTTAAGCAGCGCAAAGACTATGTAAATAAAAGAATTACTGATAATGATTTTATTCAAGAGTTTTATCAGGGTTTAATTACCGATAACTGGGGAGACAATGATTTTCTGCAAAAGAATGTTTATAAAAATACAGGATTTGATGAGCAAGATCTTATAGATAATCTCTATCCTAAATACGCGGATGATAGCGTATTTTTGGTTGTTGAGTTAAAAAATGGTCTGTGTTTGGATGTTTATCTTTCTTCTCATCATCATGTAGAAGTCTTTCACGATTTGTATTTTGAGCTCGAAGATGATTGGATTACATTAGTATGTGAATTTAAATAAAAATTAATCTTAACGTTTAAGTTTTAATACAGTGAAGTAATTCAATGTATCATAATTATTTTTATGATGTCATTTTCTAATCATACAATCTATATATTCAAGCTGTGGGGTTACACGAACACTTTGTTGGTCACACCTGCATTAACTGAACTGGTATAAATGTTGTGGTCAAGCTTTATTGTAAAAGTATGACTTACTATTTACCATAGGTTTTATAACACTTAACATAGTGCCTAGTAAGGCGTTTTATAATCGTCATAAGAATGGTAATGATTATTATATTGAACATATGCAAACTCTTCAACAGCTTTATATAGTTCTTTCTCATTATGATAGTAATGTGGATAAGTAAAATTATTTTTGAAGTATTGAAATATCGTTACATAGGAGCATTATAGTATGGATATCTAGATTTACTTATGCTATGAGTAATACAAAGATTTTTACAGAATTAAGTAAATTGTTTTGATATGTACTGACTTCCTTAACCTGAATGAATCATGAGATTGTTTAAATTAATTTGTGGTTGTAGATGAATTGCTTTTTCAAGTGTTGATTTTGTCAAATTTGCAGTTATATTTTTATTGGTTATCCTGATTCAATCATATAAAACTATAATTGTATAATCATAACGCTTGCTACCCTCAGCTAGAAATAGATAAGTAAAATCTGTGCAATGTCGTGATTGATTTTATGTGAATGAAAATTCTGCTTCAGTTTATTTCGTATTATCTAATAATATGTTGCTTTTCGATTCTGTAAGATAATTATAGTAAGCGTTTGGATAGATATTACACTTTCTAAGAAGCCATCTCAGCCCAAATTTCTTGTGATATTTTTGAATAAATCGATAAGCCTATAATCGATTTCCTTCGCCAAGAATGCTATCGCTTTTTTACAATTCATTTTCTTTTTGGAGTTCTGCAAGTTGTTTTTAAATTAAGATCTTTTTCATGTAATCATAAATGGCTTTGACTTCTTTATTTGTTTGGCATTCTTCACATAATTTTATTTTTTTAACTGTAATATTGTAGTTGCAATATTGTCTGTTTTTCTTACTTGAAAATAGGTTTATTAGATTATGTTAATATTTATAATTAATTTATGAATTGTAGTTATTATTAAGAAATTACAGTTTTCAAATGCAATAGGTTTCTTATAGGTTAGTTCAATAAATTATATTACATACTCAGAATTGATTATAATGGCAGAAAATTTGCAATATAAGTATATATAATGAGTATAATAAATAAAAGCACCTTTTATAGGTGCTTTTATTATATCTTTTACAATTCTCTATTAAAATAAATTGCGTGTGTTTTATATATATGGATATACTCATTAAAAGACGATAGTATTTCATCATAAAAAATAGTTTTGCTAAGTTTGCCATCTACTATAAATGCTACTGCAGGGACTTCTGACACTTCGTATTTATCTAATATTGAAGTCATTTTATCATTGTTTGTGGTTCTATCATTTGTTGTATCATAATATAGAATACGTATAGGCTGCTCTAAACTACTTTTATATAAATAATCATATGTGTTGACACATAGATTGCATGTAGGTCTACCTATATATAATATATAATCGCCTTCATCTATTTTATCTATTTCATCTAAAGAAACATTTTCTATTTCAAATCTTACATCTTTTTGTAGTATAGAATACTCAAAATGTCTGTAAGTCAATATAAACGAATTTGAAAAATATACTAACATAACTATAATGTACAAACTTGATATCAATAAAGAGTATAAATTCAGCTTCTTAGTATCATATAATGGTAAAAACCGTATTATAAGCATGACAAATAACGCACCAACAATCATAAATGTATACTTATGGTCGGTGTAAAATCCATCATAATCATTAAGTCTATTGATTAAAAAATTTAATGAGACAACTACTAAAGTAAATAAAACCATTATAACAAATAACAGTCTGTTTTTATTTTCTTTTAATGATTTAAAATAATGTCTAGCCATTTATTAACCCCTAAATTTTATTGTTATCAATATAGAAATTTTAATATTTACCAATAGCTTTATAAATGTATTAGTAGTATTGGTATGGACAATAGTGTTTATATGAACTGCATTAGTAATTTATATATATTCAACCAATTAAAACAAATTC
>JAHHTS010000193.1 GCA_020024475.1 Oscillospiraceae bacterium | reverse complement strand
AGGGCGATTACCTGCTGCCGGATATCAAGCTGCCAGATCAGCCGGAATATGAAATCGGCGTATGGGGCCAGCGCCGCAGACGCTACCTGAAGGAGCATCATCGTGTTCTCTACTACAATATGATGACCAAATGCACCCTCTATCCGCACCTTGCCGATGTAGAACAGCAGGCTCAGGATATGTTCTTTCGGCTGGTTGATGAAATGGCCAAGCAGGAAGGTCTCACAGAACAGCTGAAGGTCACAGATCAAATGGAATGGGTTAGAAGAATGAATAACGTCCGGGATCGTGTAATGGAGATTGTGATGGAAGAAATCATTTGCAAAGACTGATATTTTATAACCGTCATAGACAGGGAGCAACAAGAAAAAGTTTCATCTCTCTATTTCCTTTTATTTCAAATCGTCGAAACATAACTGTAACACCATTCGCTTAGATGCTGTGCATCCTTGTCTTTTGATTATTTTGATTTATTCGTTGTACACAACCTATAGCACGATGTTATCAGTATGTTATCATCGATGATAACAGCCGAAAACAGGGTGTTCTGTTCGCTCATTTTCTCAAATGAATTTTGCACGCTAAAATGAATTGGCAATCGAGGAATGATATCATATATGGTACTTATTCTTTCTTAGTTCAAATGCTCGTTCTCCACCCTCCAATATGTCACAAATATGCTGTTGAATTCCTTGTAAATTTAATATACCTGCTTTAAGCGTGCCATCATCAGAATATCCGGGAGTATTATTTTCTATAGAACCAGATCGATATTCAAATCTATATTTATCGTTTGGAACATTGCTTCCTTGCTGGTTGGCTACAATTATCTCCTCAGCATCGGAACCAAGTACTACATTGGCATTATGCGTAACAATTATAATTTGTCTATCTTTCTTTTTCTTTTTAATAAAGGGTATTAGGTCATTAAAAACTGATCGATTGTCCAAATCATCCTCTGGCTGATCTATAAGAATAGGGCATTTGCTATCTGCTAAATCTATTAATAACTTTAGTAAAACCAAAGCTTTTTTACCAGGGGACATAACATCAATAGTGTCATGATCCATTTGAACATTATATTTAATCTCGAACCAATCAGCACAAATATCTCTGATTGCCGTTTCCTGAGTATTTCCTTTTTTAGGTTGTAGTTTATCATCAAGAATTTTGCAGACAATATCACTTAACAGTTCCTTCGTATATTGTGCTTCTGTAAATGTATCAAATGATATCGTATCTTTTAAGAGTGTAGATCGGTTATCAAAAAGCTTTAAGATTTTGTCTAAAAAAGCTTCTTTTTTGAATGGAACATCTACAATAAACTCCAAATCACTACTTCTGAAATCGGGCTTTTCATTAACCACTTTAGCATACTCAGTATGAAAGTTTTTGAATGATTTTAGAGAGAGACAAATATCTTCTAAATATTTGTTTTCCTTTTCAACAAGAGTTTTTTCTTTTTCCTCCAATGCTCTCAGATTTTTTAATTTTTCATTTTCTTGTTGGATATTAGTTGATATTTCCGAAATAACTTTGTTCTCTTGGATTTTGGGTTTTAATCTCTCTCGAATTTCAACCAGTTCATCTTGCCGACTTTCTTTCGCATTTAATTCAGTAGAAATCTGGGTAACGATAGCTTGTTTACTATTGACCCAAACAGCGTCTGCAGCTTCCACTGATTGTATTATTGTTACGTCTATCAGTTCTTGAATATTTTCAGAAAAAGAGCAATTTAGTTCTCTTTTTTCTACCAAAGAAACTATTTCTTCTACAAAAGTAAGATCCTTTCGTAAGAATAGTATTTGTTCATTAATCGTACTTATTTCCGAAACGGTTTTATCGTATAAATCCAAATCTTCTTTCGACAAATCAAGTTCACTTGATAATATTTCTTTCCGAGAAGATAACTTTTCAATCTGAGCTTCGATGCTTTCTTGACTGCCTATTTCTTTTTTATCCTCTCTTATGCTATTTATTTCTTTGCGATTTTCAATTAATCCAAGAATGCTCATATTCAATGCCGACTTATATTCTTTTGTTGATTGCAACATAGAAGTGTGAGCTGCCTTGACTTCAGGATCAATCCAAACGATCTCTTCGATTATTTTATCTATTTCAGTTGCGGATTCCTTGGCATCGCTTAATCTGTTTAAATAAGTTTGAGGGATATATACAATCTTGCGTGCTTCATCTTTTTTGCCGTCTTTCCAAGTTACAGAAACATTCTCAACATTTTTAGTGATAGAAGAAGATTTTTCCTCTTTTGCTTTTACCTGATACGGATCTATAGCATTAGCTAAATTGTGTAGTAAAATTGATTTGCCAGTTGATTTTCCACCAATAATACAAGTTAGGTTCTCATTGAATTGAATCGGAATATCTTGAAAATCCTTGTCATTAAATTTCACACTGTCTATTACATAGTATTCTGCTTTATAATCTGGAACTGTTTGAGAGATCCTAACACGTTCTTCTGGTTCGTACAATATTTGTTTTAATCCATTAAATGAGGGGTCTGCTTTTATCCAACAGTATCTTTTTTGATCTGGCTCAAATATCTTTTTGTTTTCGTGAGCATCGCTCCCGTGAATACACGGTTTTAAGGTACGACATTTTCTCTTAACCTCTTCAGGACTATCTGAACGCTTACCTAAAAAATATTCTATATCATTTATATTTGCAGAAAAAATGGCATCTGCAAATTGATATACACTTCGTCTTGTGGCATCAAGATCAGATATTTTTGAGGTTTCATCAAAATAACACGAATGCTTGGTTACTCCTGATACACCATCATTACTGCTATTTGAAACAACTATAATTGTATTATTCCTCAAATCCGAGTTTTGGTCGAAAACAGCTTTTATTGCATCTATAGTGGGTATAAACTGCCCAATACCAATTTTATATGCTTGTTCCTCAGTAGCTTCTGGCGATATTGCCTTTCCAAGACTACATAATTGGTTCTTAGTTGCTGAATAATTTTTCCCGTCGTATATGATCTTTAATTGTGAAAAAAACAAATCATCAAGCTGATCAACAATTTCTGGGTTGAAGATAAAATGAATATTAATTCCACTTTGTTTCGACAAAGGGTACATTCTCATTTCAATATTTGGTAGCA
>JAHHTS010000192.1 GCA_020024475.1 Oscillospiraceae bacterium | reverse complement strand
TATAAACATTCTCATTCTATTTCACCTCTCTTTCATATGCAGCCTCTGGAAATAACCACAAATATAAATCTTCTAATCTTGGCTCTTCACTAAGGGAATTAGCCATCTCTGGATTTGAAGATAGATATCTTATCGTAACCATACCATTCGGTTCATTTTTTTGATTAATAATTCTTACCTTTCTTTCGAAAACAGCAACTTCCCTTGCAGGAATTAAAGCTGACCATACCTTTCCCTCTATTTGTTTCACTAATTCGTCCGTAGTTCCTACATCAACAATTTTTCCACTTTTCATAATTGCATTTTTTGAAGAGATATATTCAATATCAGAAACAATGTGTGTAGAAACTAAAACGATTCTATCTTGTGCAAACTCTGATATAAATTTTCGAAACCGTATACGTTCTCCTGGATCAAGTCCTGCCGTTGGTTCATCTAAGATTAAAATTTCCGGGTTATTAAGCATTGCCTGAGCAATCCCTACTCTTCGCCTCATACCACCAGATAATTTAACAATTTTCTTCTTTTTTACATCACTTAACGTCAGTATATCTAATAATTCATTTATTTTCCTCTTTGCTTCCTTTTTTTCAATTCCTTTATATGTAGCAACATATTCTAAATAATCAACTACTGAAAAATCACTAGAACATCCAAATTCTTGAGGCAAGAAACCTAAAATCTCTCGATATAATTTTCCTTGTTTTTTTATATCTTGTCCGTTATATTTTATCACTCCAGATGATGGACTCATTATATCTGTAATCATTTGCATCAAGGTTGTTTTCCCAGCTCCATTGGCACCAAGCAAGCCCCACACCCCTGGGGTAAGTGTTAAATTCACTTTATCTACAGCCTTTTTATCCTTAAATTCTTTTGTAACATCCATAATTTGTAAATTCATTAAATTCTCAACCTCCAACCAATACAATTTAAGCCTCTATTTGATACAAATCATATCAAATAGAGGCTTCTATGGTTTTAAAACTTTATAAGATATTTCCTAAGAAAATATTAAGGAGTTGTAGTTATTTTCCTAATTCCATTCATTCTAAAGGAATTTTCACACGAAATATAATCTCATTGTTACTACTTTCAGCCGTAATATTTCCTCCATGTAAATTAATAATTTCTTTTGCGATGGAAAGACCTAATCCAGCACCTGCATTATCTGATTGCCTTGCACCATCTAAACGATTGAATTTTCCAAAAATTCTTCCCAAATCTTCTTTTGCAATCGTTTTACCTTTATTCTTCATTTTAACATAGAGATTGTTGTCGCTAATATTTGCTGAAATACAAATTTCTGTCTTCGGAAAACTATATAAAATTGCATTTTTTAGTAAATTTGAAAATGCTCTCGACAACCTTTCAGCATCTACATTTACTATAATTTGTCCTTTCATATCGAGAATCAACTCATTCTCTTTCTCTTCTAGCATAGGTAAAAATTCATCTTGAAGCTGAAGGAACATATAATGTATATCTATCTTTTCTTTATTCGCTATAACCTCTCCAGTATTGTACTGCGTAATCTCAAAAAACTCATTTACCAAATCTTCTAAATGTTCTGCTCGCTCCAACACTCGATGAATATATTCCATACGCTTCGTTTCATCCATATCAGGTACTTCATCCAATAAATTAAGATATCCAATGATTGATGTTAAAGGAGTTCTAATGTCATGCGCTAAATATGCTACAATTTCATTTTTCTTATTTTCTTCTGCTTTAGCAGCCTTATTAGCAATCATTACAGACATTTTTATGCGATTCATAAAACCTTCCACTTCACTTAAAGGTTCTGAAAGAGCTATTAACGTATCATCTTGTTTATACATAGTTTCAATTCCAGAAATAATCTGATCCAAATATCCACACATTTTGTTCCAATACCATAAAAAAATAATTATGTATCCAATTATTATGTAAAGTATACCTATTATATCAATACGCAATAATACATTCTTCAAAATTAAAGAAGAATACTTTGAACCATAAAAATCTATACACATCAAAATAACCAATCCAATAAAACTATATGCAATTAGTGTTAAAATCAAATGTACTTTTAGTCTTTTTTTTACTTTTTCAGCCAATTTTATACCCCACTCCCCACACCGTTTTTATATATTTAGGTTTTTGCGTTTTATCGCCCAGCTTTTCTCGTAAATGTCGTATATGAACCGTAATAGTATTATTGTTTTTTGCATAGTATTCATTGTTCCAAACTAATTGTAACAATTTCTCCGATTCAATAACCTCTCCTTGCTTTTCTAATAAAATTCGTAATATTGCAAACTCACTCGGGGTTAACGAAACTGCCTCTTTATTCACAAAACATTCTCTGGATTTAACATTTAATTCTATTCCTGCATAAGTTAAAAGAGTTTCTTCTACTTTTTCATCTTGGTAATTGTATTTTTTATACCTTCTTATCTGTGCTTTTACTCTGGCCATAACTTCTAATGGCAAAAATGGTTTTGTAATATAATCATCGGCTCCCATCGTTAATCCCGTGATCTTACTACTTTCATCACTTTTAGCTGTTAGCATTATAATGGGAAAATTATGATGTTTTCTAAGTTCTCTGCATAGATAAAATCCATCTTTACCCGGTAGCATAACATCTATTATCGCTAAATCAAACTTTTGCTTTATATAACTTTTCATAGCTTCTTCCGTTGAACAAATAGCAATAACATCATATCCCTCATTTTTCAAGTATATTTCTAATAAGTCAGAAATATTTTTATCATCTTCAACTACAAGAATTATTTCACTCATTTAATTTCCTCATTTCTTAAAGGATTCGCTCAAACGTTATTCTACACTCCCCACCATTTCTATGTCAATTGCTATTGTATAAATTAAGAATCTCGCACAAATTTGTGAGTAAATATATGCTATTGATTCTTTTTCCGCTTGTATTAATAACCCGAAATAATATATTATAAAAAGCCATTACCATTAGAATTAACGTAAGCACTTAAATTTTAGGCGTTGACAGAAAAATATCCGGCTACTTTTCAGTAACCGGAGTACTTTGACAATTTATCTACTCTCAAAACCCAAAAATACCGAGAGCCTAGATTTACGTCCAAGCTCTCGGAAAAATCTTATTTTACAAATATTTCTTCACTTTTACTTATATACTTTATTCAGTAGAACTATGCACTCCACATG
>JAHHTS010000191.1 GCA_020024475.1 Oscillospiraceae bacterium | reverse complement strand
CCTATTCGCATTTATATCCGAATAAGCAAAATGAAATTGCTGATATGTTATCTTCACTAATGGTTTAAGTTGTGGGAATAATGTATTTTCTCTCTATGTGGTACACTTTTGGTACGATGAGAGGTTTTAGAAAAGAGAAAACCTCCGAAAAGCCCATAAATAAGGCATTTTCAGAGGTTTTAATTACATTATATTTTTATTTCCACTCGCTCCCAGCAAAATAATCTTAAACAAATTTGTATTGGTAATTTAGCAAGTGGTATCTATATTATTTGTATTATCAGTAAAACATACGCTATCTGATTTTTTGTTGCCAAAATGTTGCCATTTTACTATATAACAATTTATATGATAAATTTAAAATTGATTTAACTATATCGATTAGACAAGGTTATTGGTAACGTCATATCATAAGCTTTTTTTATGTTTTCTAAAAATAATAACAATTCCTCAATGGTAGTATAATCAGAATAATAATAAGTCAATATATCCGAATTCTTTATAAATTTCCATATTTCACTGTCAAGAGAATCTGTAAATATTTTCTTTAAATCATCATTATCAAATTTTTCTGGTAAATTAGAAAACATCGCAATAATTTTTTCAGATGTATATAACGTAGTTGTTTCATTTGAATCAAGCCCACGCCAAAACTCCGAATGATCCAATGATTTAGCAGATATCTTATAAATTATTGCGTATAAGAATGATTCTGGAGCAAAATAGTCTGGTAAAAAACAAATATTAAGACTATGTTGTCTATCATTCAATTTTAATTTCCGTGGATCGTATTTTTCATTTAAATAATCTCTTATTCTAGGCTTTTGTGATGGTTCTTTATATCTCGCATCACCATCCAAAACAAAAATCACACGTTTAAAGTACTCATCAGCAGCATTTATTTTAAACAGCTCTTCACATCCTAATATTGTGGAAATTTGTTTTGTATGATCCGTGAACTCTAATAGTCCACCCAGGCTATGTATCCTATCGTTTATACTTGCATAATCTTTCACATTAGAACTATTCGCTAGAACAGGAATTTCAATATTCTTTTCAACTAATCGATAAATTATTCGGAAACCATCCAAAAGCATTCTGAATACAGCTTTACCAATTTCATCTTCGAAATATACTTTTACCTTTGGAGCTTGAAAACTCAGACTTCCAAACATATCTGCTTTTAAAAGTTCATATGATTTTCTATCTGTAACATAAGGTGCAGAAGGTGTTTTTAAATACACAACTTTAAAATCTTTACTATTCTTTTTTTCCTTTTTTAATACTTCTTTCAATATCGTTAATGAATGCGTACTCAATACAAATTGAATATTAAGCTCTTTAGATAATTGCTCAAATAAGTCTAACAATCTGATTTGCGTATCTGGGTGCAATGATACATCTATTTCATCAATACACAACAGTGCCCCTTCATAATCATCTTCTAAAGAAAGCATATAAATGTCAACTAAGGCACTAATAATATTTCCCAAATTATCTTGTCCAATAGATTGTGATAGAGTGGGGGTATTGTTAATATCCATATGTAATGAAGCCCTTGAGCAAGTCTTTTTCTCAACTTTTGATAAAACGGCTTCATTTTTTATTGAATTAGGAATTACTTTATTGTACCAATATTTATATTTTTCATCTGCTTTTTTTTGATAAAACAAATTTGTTTTTCTTATTTCCTTTATTTCTACAGTGTCTTTTCGCTCTCCAAGTGGATATAATCTTGAAAGGCTTAGATAAATAGTAGGGATCTTTACCCTTGCTGCTCCCCCAACATCGTACTCCATTTTAGCCTTTTCTTCAGCTTGTTTTAAAGTACAATCCTCTATATTAATATTGCTTGTCCTTGGTATAATTCTAATTCCACGTCCGGTTTTAGTGTCGTCCTTAAAAGATAATCGTTTAGTTAGTGCAACCGTCCCATTATCTTCAATATATGTTAAATATAGTTTATAATTTTCAAAGTCCTCATCTTTATCTACATTAAAAAAATCATAAAATTCAGGTTGGAAATTACTTCCCAAGACAGATTTCTTATTTAAGCCTGAACCAGAGGCTATTAGAGACAGTAAATTAGATTTTCCCACACCATTTTGACCACTAATCACTGTAATTTTTTTACCCAGCTCAAAAGAAACTTCTTTAAAATTTCGGAAGTTTTCAATATTCAAATGATAAGGTATAATTCTTTTATTATCTTCCATATTTCTTCCTCTTTTATCGTAAATTGATACATATATTTCTGTCTTCTAAATTCTTCTTATCTGGAATCATATTTTCATTACTAAAAACAATAATTTCACTGGCTTTACGTTTAACACCTGCACTATAATTTAAATCAAACCTAAATAAAGAATGATTTTTATAGATTTCTGCTATTTCCTGCACATCATCGTAAGTAATTACCCAATCACAATCAACTTGCTCATTTATCAATCTTTCTATTCTGACGTGATCGTCATACGAAAAGAAATTAAGGTATAATTGTTTTCCTTTTTCAAAATATGGAGGATCAAAATACACAAATGCATTTTGTTGGTATTTAGGTAAATAATTTTTAATAAACGACTCAACATCTTTATTATATAAGTGTATATGCTTTTTATTAGCAGCAATTTTAGTTATACGCTTAATTATATCGTCTCTATTAAATCGAGCGTCTATTTTCCATTTCCCACTTTGTTCTATGCCACCAATTACGCCACCTTTTATTATTCCTGATCTATTTGTCCTATTCAAATAGAATGTTGCAAATCCAAGTTCATAACTATATCTACTACAATTATTAATTATTGCACGTTGTTTATTCCATTCAGAGATGTTTAGTTCAACATTTCTTATATCATTTATAAATCTATCTGTTTCCGTAAGAATTGCTCGCCAAAATGAATATATCCCTTTGTCCAGATCGTTAATTACAACATCTTTAACTATATTTTTCTCTAATAATTCTAATGCAATTCCTGCACCACCGGCAAACGGCTCAATATATGTACCACCGTAATGTCCAGTTTCTTTAATCAAGAACTCCATTAACGGTTCTAGTTTTCTTTTGCCTCCAGGATATCTTAATGGAGAATAGAACATATTACACCTCCTTACTGAAAATATAAAATTAAATGCAATTACTTATGCTTATATCGTACCACTCGTGAGGTGGCAATGTTGAGTTAAATGCCTCTTCAAACATTGGGTATAATTCTTTATATGTTTTGCCATTTGTTATGATCTTCTTTAATTCAGATGTTTGCAATG
>JAHHTS010000190.1 GCA_020024475.1 Oscillospiraceae bacterium | reverse complement strand
GAATTTTCACAATTTTAACATATATCACCAAATATTAGATATACATCAAATTTATATTTATGTCAATAGATAATTTATATTTGTATATAAAAAATAATCCCAAACTTTAATTAAGACAAGATTGAGATTATTTTTAATTAGGTTTTATTTAGTAAATATAGCAACCACTTTTTTAACTACTTCTCTAGCTCTACCGCCTTTAGGGAAAATTTTATTCATCTTATTATAGAATTTAACAAAATATCCATCCATATATAAATCTGGTAATATGCTTGGGCCTGATGAACCTACATATCCCACGGTCAAATTTCTTGATGATAGTTCTTTATTCCAAAAGTCAAGTCCATTTATAGATTTACCCACTCCCTCGCCTAAATCATCTTCAAATGGAAGCGTAGAAAAAATCTTACGGTCAAATTCTTTTGAATAATGAAGATAATATTCATATGGTGCAGATACCACTTGGTTTTGGAAATTATACATAAGTTTAAAGTTGCTGAAATAATAATTGTAGTCTTTTATAAACTGCAATGCACTTTCTTGAATGATACGTGTAATAAATTTAGAACAATATTCTGTTTTATATTCTTCAAATTTTGGTACAAGCTTACCGTCTTTTTCTTCATAACCAACTGTTGATGGACCTAGTTCCATTAACAAATGTTCACGAATTACCCCTGTTATAACTGGTTTAAACTGATAAAATGATTCTGATGGACAATTATATTTTTCCTGTCTTATTCCCGCAATTTCATTATTTATATGAATATATAAACTTCCAACTGAGAAACCTAGAATACTTGAAAGTGAAGACTCTGGTCTACCACTATAACCAATATCGAAAATATAATCACCAGGAGAAACCATTTCTGAGAAATAATCTTTCAATTTTTCTTTATAAGCCGGTAACATATTTAAGTCTATTATTTCTTCAATGAATATCTTTATACAGTTTTCATATTCGACCATATTTTTAAGTCTACGGTTATATTTAAACCCATGATTTTCAAATGTCTTCTCTAGATTCTCTTTTTTATTTTCAGGAATAATAGGATTAAGATATTCTGCTAGTTTTTTCGGCGGACATTGAGGAGTAACTTTATTATAAATGGAGTATATATCTTCCACATTTTCTACATCAGCTAATACAAGTGCTTTTCTAGACAATCTTATATAGTTTGTTTTAACATCTGTAAAATTAAAAAGGTCAAACGCTTGTTTAACTAAAAAACCATCTCTAGCAACAAAATGAATTGTTCCTATCTTTTCTTTTTTTGCGATTTTGTGTATCCAAATACAAAGAGCCAAAAGATGTGGTCCAAGTGCTGCATACCCTATCATATTTGGGTTAGCATTAAAATCGGAAAATGGGTTTACTGAGATATATGGATTATCAAAAAACTTATTGGCTGAAACAGCTAGCATACTTCTCACTGATGTGAACCCTTTAAATGCATCTTGATAATCTTCTTTAAATAAAGAATTGATAAATAGTTTGTTAAAAGCTTCTCCACTATATATATCTGGATTATAATTTAAAAGAATATCAGAGGCTTTTGAAATATGTGCGTTATTCCATCCACAAGCTGCAGAACCTTCTACATCTGAGTGATAGTTATCACCGATGTGTATAAATGACGAACTGTCTTTACAATTCAAATCTTTTTGTACATATGCGTAAAGGCTTTTTTGTTCTTTAGTAAGACCTATGTCGGAAGACAAATAAAGTTTTTCATATCCAACTATACCATTTTTTTGCAAAATTTGTGTTATAACATCTCTTGTCAAATACATATCAGAACAGATTATTACTTTTTTACCGCTTTCGATAGCTAAATCAAAAAGTTCTTTACCTGTTTTTCTCAAGTTACAGAATTTTAGTTCTAATTCTATCTCATATTCTTTTATTTTGTCTATTATTTTATTATCAATATGATAATTTTTCTTTATGTAGTCATAAATTTCATCAAATGTGATTTCTTCTATTGATGGTGTATTTTGTGCAGTAATCTGGCGTACAGTGCGTTCGGCACTTTCCCTTATAGCTTTAAAATTTATATAGGATGATGTTTGTTCATTTGCTTTTTCTGATAATAGATTAAACAAATCCGATGGATAAAGAAAAGGTCTATTTATAAGAGTATCAAAAATATCAAAACTAACATATTTAGTTTTTACTGAAACTATTTTCTTTTTCAAATCTTCATAGTGCGCAAACGATTGTGTGAGTGGAGTTGTTGCAGAATAAAAAAATGTTTCTGGCTCATTATAATCTTCATCTGTACACTCAAAAGCTTCTAAAATAAGATTTTTGTATACATTCTTATTTATTGTTACTACTAAATCTTGATAAAGTATGCTCATACAATTCTTTTTCCAAAAATCGAATTCTTGCTTGTATTCTTCAAATACGCCTTTATTCACAAGCACGGATTTAAAAAACTTAATAGCAGAAGCAGCATCATTTATATATTTAAGATTTCTTTCTTTATTTTTAGTGCTTTGTGTTGAAGCACCATCATGTTTAGAATAAAAATAGTTTGTGCCATGAACATTGGTAACTTTTTTAGCATATGCCCATATAGCAGATGAAAAAGCAATATCTTCCCACATAATCATATGTCCATGTGAGTTAGAATGTTCAACAACTAACGGATACACCTTGTCCCATAATGTTTTTGAATACAATTTATTCCATACAACAGTCCAGCTAAAATTTCTTCCACCAACTGCCATAAATTCATCCATTACTTCTTTGCCCTCGAGGCAATAATCTTTTAATCTAAAATGGTCTAAATTATTATAATCTTTATGTTTACCGTAATAGTCGAAACACCATTCACCAACAACAATATCAGATTTAGTCTCCTCAGCCTTGCGAACAAACTTTCTAAACCAATCCACGGAAATATAGTCATCACTATCAACAAAAGCAATATATTTACCTGTTGCGATTTCACTTCCTGTTATTCTTGATTGGAACAATCCTCTATTTTTTGAATGTCTGATAGATTTTATTCTATCATCCAATTTCTTATATTCATCAATAATTTCTTCGCTTTTATCATTAGAACAATCGTCAACTAAAATAATTTCAAGATTTTTGTATGTCTGTTCCAAAATACTATCTACACAACGCTTCAAATATTTTTCCATGTTATAAACAGGAACAACAACAGAAACTAGTGGATAAGTAATATTATTTAATTCCATTACTCTTTCTCCTTTATTCTATATGCTTTATCCAGAATCATTTTGCACATTCATTGGCAAAGCTTAATATATTTT
>JAHHTS010000189.1 GCA_020024475.1 Oscillospiraceae bacterium | reverse complement strand
TGGGATAAAGAGACAACAGATGCCTGTGAAAAAGCAGGGGTAATGCTGCTGTAAAAATTATATATGTTAAAAGCTCCGGATTATAAAATCCAGAGCTTTTTTGCTGTTATGTGCTTTACTTCTGATAATATGTATTCATTTTCTGAATACAAACAAATACTCATGCGCAATTAACAGAAAATTGTATTTAACGCTGTTTGTTTTCCAATATCCCGTAGCCTTGCAATTATGTTGTTCTTTGATGATAATCTCTTTGAGCGTGAATCCCTCATCCTGAAAGATTTTCATTACTTGGAATGCAAGAGGCTGCATACAGCCTTTTTGTCTGGTATCACCCATAAGAACAGCACAGAACTTACCTTTTTTCAAAACACGGCAGCTCTCGTTAGCTACTTTTTTCATTTCTTCCAGAAACTGCGGTATTTTGAGATGAGATAAATCTTCCGGGATATCTTCACTGTATTTGATAATATTCGCATACGGTGGATGAGTGCATATTAAATCCACGCTTTCATCGGGGATAAAATCGAGATTTCTTGCGTCTCCTTTGTGTATGTAAACAGTTCCGTCAGCTCCCTCATGTTCAAAGTTAATTTTTTCTCTGCACCTGTCTAAAGCGGTATCGTTAACGTCAACACCTATAATGTTCCGGTTAAGGAGTTTAGCCTCTACTAAGGTAGTACCGCCTCCGGCAAATTGGTCAAGAACTAAATCACCTTCATGTGAATATCTGAGCAGGATATTTCTTGGAATATATGGAGACCAATTTCCCCTCCATTTTGCGTCGTGAGTAGCCCAATCTCCACGTTTGGGAAAAGACCAATGCGTTGTCATTTCCAATTCGAAATTCTCAGGCTCCCATTTTTTTATTTTTTTTGCATTATTGACATACCTCATTGATAATGCCATTCTCCATATCTTTGATATTATAAATATTGTCCATTATGTCAAATGTCTCTTCAAGGTTATGGCGAGCCTTTGCCCAACCTTTTCCGTCTGTAAACCAAATAAAAGTAAATCCGTCTATAGTGTCAGCTTCAACAGCTAATGTCTTATAACTTCTTGCTGTTTCGTTCAATTTGCTTCCATTACTGCCATAAAAATTAGTTTCCACTCCGTAAATCATAGAGTTTGTTTTGATAACGAAATCAAAACGCTTTTCCGTTTTTCCTTTATTAGAAATTGCAGATAAATCTATACCCCATTTATCTGTAATTTCATGTATATACATTTCCTTAAAATAAGTGCTGTTCTTAATAAAACCTGCTTTTTGAATATAATACTCCACCAAATTTTCCATTAAATGTCCGCCACGATTTTTACGGCCATTTGAATCAAGTCCTGTTTCAACACCTGTTGCATAATCAACAAGATTGTTTATTATATGGTTCTCTAATAAATCAAACAATCCGGTTTTTCGCATAAAAATTTTGTATTGTTCTGTAGAAAGATTGGGTTTCTTGAAGTTATATTTAAAAGCACCATCTTCATCAACAGCATAGATTTCATTTGCTCTCACAGCTAAAAGCAGTGGAACACATTTTAAAACCTCAGGATATTTTTTTATAAGACTTTCAAAATCACTTTCAATATTATTAGAACCTATTAAAGAATTAAGAATATTAAGTTCTACTTTTATTGCATCAACTTTTTTGTGCACTTTTCTAAAGTCTATATAATAATTATAGCTTGCTATGCTTTCACGAAAGCCTGACATCCACGTATTAAAATCTCGTTTCATAATTTTACCTCGTTTTATTCGGCTTGATTAACAATGCATGGTTCTCCGGCAACGCTGTGTGCGCTACGACATGTACGGCAATATGATTGGGGAATCATTTTACATCCACCTATATTTCTGTAACCACGTTTTTGTTCAATTTCATCTTTTCCGTATGCAACTTTTCCGCAGCATGGGCATTCTGCATATACACCATATGGCATAATATTATCTCCTTTAGGTTTTTATTTAAAATTACTTATCAATAATTCTTTTATTTTCCCTCTTGTGTCAGTGCTACGGCTAATCATACGAGTTGCTTCAACTCTGTTAATTTTGAAAGATGAATATATATCATCAAAGAAATTATCATTTACGTTTGAGTTTTTAGGGTCTGAATTGCTAACCACAATTTTTGCACCTTTATCATTTAACAAATTAACAAAACTTGCAAGTTCAATTTGTGAGTTATCATCAAAATCATATTCAGTGTATGAAGTAAAACTTGCAGTTTGAGTAATAGGACGGTACGGTGGATCAAAATAAGCAAAAGTATTTTCATCAATAAATTTTTCAGCTTTTTTGTAATCTCCGCAAACTATTGTGACGTTTTGAAGTTTATCAGAAACGGCATGTAAATTATCTTTATCGCAAATTAAAGGATTTTTGTATGCCCCCATAGGAACATTAAATGCTCCTTTTTTGTTGACACGATATAGCCCATTAAAGCAGGTTCTGTTAAGAAAAATCATCAAAGCCGCTTTTTCAACATTGTTAGTTATGCCACCGTTCGCTTTCAAATCATTAAAACGGCTGCGCTTTTCCATGTAATAAGTTTTTCTTTCCTCTGTGCTTTTAGGAACAAATTCATCCTGTATTACCGATAACATTTTTACAAGCTGGTCAACATCGTCACGAATGATGCAATAGGTATTTATAAGTTCTTCGTTAATATCGCTTATATATATTTCTTCCAAGTCATACTTGTTCAAAATATCAAACAGGACAGCACCGCCGCCTACAAATGGTTCAGCATACTTAGTAACGCCAGTGTCAAACGGATAAAAGTTTTCAATTTCCTTTAAAAGCTGTCCCTTGCCGCCTGCCCATTTCAAAAATGGTTTCAGTCCCTTATTTTCACTTTTATGATTTTCTGCATATCGTGCATCAACAGGTTTTTGAGCGCAGGCAGGTATAATCCATGTATTTCCTACCATTTGTGTATCGGCAATTCTATTTTCTGCGCAAAGGACTGCAACTCTGCGTTGAGAAATCCCCCACTTATCTGCTGCTTCTTTTGCAGATATGTATTCCATAATAATCTCCTTAATACATAAATTAACTTTAGATATTATATTCCACATCTCGAACAATATCAATATCATTTTGCATTTTTGAGTCTTTGTTTTTGAATTACCTAAACAGCTGCAAAAAAGCACTTCCACTCCCCAAATTTTCCCAAAAACCGTGTAAAAAAATATAGACATTAAAGGAAAAAACAGGTAAAATGAAAAAATAAGAGAGGTGATTTTATGGCATCTGATGTAAAAAACTATAAATGCCCCGCTTGCG
>JAHHTS010000019.1 GCA_020024475.1 Oscillospiraceae bacterium | reverse complement strand
TGTGTAAAACATTGAAATACCGCACGGTGTCAAAATACAGTAGTGGTTGAAGCAACAATTCCTTTGCTTTTGCTGTGTAGATATAAGACACTTCCATTAAAAACTGCACCTTAGGGCATACGGGAACAGTATAATCTAGCTTATGGGCACTGTGTAAAACATTGAAATACCGCACGGTGTCAAAATACAGTAGTGGTTGAAGCAAGAATTCCTTTGCTTTTGCTGTGGTGGAGTGTCAATTTATAAATGTAATTAGTCAAACTAATAAACAAAACTTTTTAAAAAATTTTATAGTAAAGCAAAATGACAGGCATTTGCCTGTCATTTTACTTTATGAGTACATTTATTGGATTGTATATTTGAAAATATACAGATTTAATAAAATCCATACATCTCATACAAAATACTATTTATTTTGCTTCCATAAGCACTGCTTCTACATTGTAGGTTTTGTCAGTTTCTGGACGATATATAACCAAATTCATTTTATCACCTGGTTTAAATTTTTGTAGTTCTTTAAGTAAATCGTTTGATTTATTTATAGCTACGCCATTTGCCTCTACAATAACATCTCTTTCCCTTACACCTTTGTTTGCAAGGTCACTGCCTACTGTAATTGATGCAATATATACACCATGGTTTGGTAAACCATTTATAGGGCCATTAGTATCATTAAGTTCGATTACCTGTACACCGAGAACAGCTCTGCCTGTAACATATCCGTTTTCAATAAGGCTTTGAATTATAGGAAGCGCATCTGTAATTGGAATTGCAAAACCTATTCCTTCATAATCTACACTTGCAATTTTTGCAGATGTAATACCTATTACCTGACCAAAACGATTTACAAGTGGCCCACCTGAATTACCAGGGTTGATTGCTGCACTTGTCTGTATAAGCCGCAAGCTTCTTACACTTGAGTTAAGGTCTCTTTTAAGACCTGAAATTATACCTTCAGTACAAGTACTTGCAAGTCCACCGGCATTGCCGATTGCAATAGCTCTTTCACCAATTTTCAAATCATCGCTATTACCAAATTCTGCCGCTATAAGTCCATTTGCACTTACTTTGACTACTGCAATATCGGTTTCTGAATCAGCACCAACTATTGTACCCCTCATCTGTGCACCATCATTAAACACTACATTTACACTTGTGCCTCCGTCAACCACATGAGCATTTGTGATAATATAGCCGTCTTCAGTCATAACTATACCTGTACCGCTACTTGCAGGAGATACAGATGTGCCTGTATATACATTTATACTTACTACTGATGGATTTACTTTTTCAAATATCCGAGTTGTTGAATATCCATCATCTTTGTTTTCCGGAATTGGTTTCAACTCCACATCTGGCCGTTTATTTCCAGTAACATTTGATACTTGCTTATTTCCATCCAATATTCCTTTTAGCGGATCAGGCACTTTGCCACCTTTTCCAATGGAAACACCTGCACCAAGACTTATGCAGATAATCGCCACCATCACAAGAACTAGTGGCCATTTTTTATTTTTGTTCTTTTCCATATAAATCTCTCTTCCTAACTTTTTTCTTTAAACACATAGTAATATTTAATTGTGAAAAATCCTTGTTTCTAAGTACTTTTCATATAAACTTCATAAATTTTCTTTTATCTGTGCTTTTTACCGTTTGAAGAGCCTTGTTTCATATTTTTAGCTGCCGGTACTGAGAATATAAACTCTGTATATTTGCCTTCTTCACTTTCAACTCTAATTTCTCCACCCGATGACTGAACCAATGTCTTTGTGATATAAAGTCCTATCCCGGCACCTTTTGTATGCACTGATCTAGAAGCATCTTCCTTATAAAATCTTTCAAACACATACGGTAACGCCTCTTTGCTTATCCCATCACCGGAATTTCGGATTTTTACAACTACTGAATTGCTGCCTTTATCCTCTGAAACATCAAAGGCTATATATCCATTTTCCGGAGTGAATTTAAGCGCATTGTCAAATATATTATAAACTACTTGATGTATAAGGTCTTTATCGGCATAAACCATAATTTTCTGTGGCTCAAAACCTTGCAAAGTTATATTAGCTGCCTCGATTCGGCTTTCAAATGAAAAAGCTATGGTTGCTATTGTATCCCATATATTATAATTTTGAATATTCATCTCAAACTCGCCACTTTCAAGCTTAGAAATATTTAACATACTATTAGTAAGCCTTGCAAGTCTACCTACCTCATCACTTATTACTCTAAGGTACTTTCCTTGCATTTGTGTTGGAATTGTTCCATCTATCATACCATCGACAAAGCCTTTTATGCTGGTCATTGGTGTTCTTAGCTCGTGCGCTATATTTGCCACAAAACTAGAGCGGGATTTTTCATTTCTTTCTACAAAACTTGCCATTTGATTAAATGTAGATGCAAGTGTTGCAAGTTCGTCATCACCTTCTATCGCTACTCTCGCGGAAAAATCGCCCTGGCTAAAGCGCTTAGCTGCATCCGATACATTTCTGATAGGCACTGTAAGGTGACCAGTTACAACTATGGATACCACGCTTGATACTAATAACATTATACCCGCACTAAGCATAAATATTGACAATATGGCATTAGAAAATATAGTTATACTGCTTGCATCTGAAAAAGCAAACACATACCCTACTATATCACCTTTATCATCTCTCGCTGAACGCCCAACTGTATAGTAAGAACTATTGTAAATATCACCAAATTCTTCTTTTAGCTGAACGCTCTTTGTCTGTTCTGATAAAGTTTTCATTACATTTTGCGGAATAAATGTTCCCTCATGCCCACAACTGCCAACTTCTGTACATACTATACATTTTCCGTTTTCATCAGCTAACAAAACTTTTGTTGATGTTGTATTTGATATTAGTCTAAGATTTTCACGCAATTTGCTACGCTTTTCATCTGTGGAAACTTCACCACCACGTTGTATTGAATCGTTAAAAGCTGATTCAGCATTTATTACACATAAATTCATTATGTTAATTCGATCCGTCTGAAAATACTTGTTTGCCAAAAGCATAAATAACGCACCTAGTGTTATTATCGTTGTTACAAGTACAAGACTGATTACCGAAAAAAAGCGTGTAACAATATTCTTTCTCATTTATTTACCTTTTATACTATCAGCCTTTAAGTCCCTGTTCCTGTCTTTCCATATTTTCTACCACTATGTCATAAATTTCGCCAAGACTTGCACCATATTCCAAAACAAGCCACGGTTCATTTGTATGATAATGAATTTTAATTAGATCACTGTCACCAACTGCAAGAAGACTGTCACCCTTAAAGTGCTCCACTATATAATCATAAATTTCATCTTCATCTAAGTCTGTACCTTCGATAAGAAGCTGTGTATCAAATTTGAATTCTAACATTTTCGTTCCATCCTATTCTTTAAGTTCAAATTTATAGCCTACTCCCCATACTGTTTTTAGGCTCCATTTATCACTTACACCTTCAAGCTTTTCTCTTAGGCGCTTGATATGCACATCTATTGTTCTGCTATCACCATAATACTCAAACCCCCACACATCGTCAAGAAGTGCATCTCGAGTGAACACTTTATTAGGATTTGACGCTAGATGATACAATAGCTCTAACTCTTTAGGTGGTGTATCTATTACTTCATCTTTAACTTTAAGCTCGTATTTTGTAATGTTCACCACAAGATTATCAAAGACCAATGCTCCGTCTGTTGAAGACGAATTTTGATTTGAGCGGCCTGTTCTACGCAAAACAGCCTTTATTCTGGCAACCACCTCTTTTGTGTCAAATGGCTTTACTACATAGTCGTCTGCTCCAAGTTCAAGTCCCAATACTTTATCGAATGTTTCACCCTTTGCTGTCAGCATTATGATAGGAGTATTGCCTTTTGCCCTTATTCTTCGGCAAGCTTCCCAGCCGTCCACTCTTGGCATCATTACATCAAGAAGCACTAGGTCAAAATGACCACTTTCATAAACTTCCATAGCTTTTTCTCCGTCATTTGCTATACAAGTTTCATAACCTTCCTTTTCAAGATATAGACGCAAAAGCTCGCATATGTTTTTATCGTCGTCTACTATCAATATTTTTTCTTTATCCATTTTTTCCTCCATATCGGAATTATTACTAACAGTATACATTATAATTATGAACAAATAAAGCTTTATACCACTTTTTTAATCACATTTATAAAATTATTTACTGTGAATAATGCAAAATTAAAAACGCACCTTGTCAGATGCGTTTTAATTATTTTTCTTCCTTTAAAATATATTTATATTTCTTTAAAACTAATCTTTCATATACAAAGAAAGAGAGAGCAAATATAATAACCACTATAAATAACAATAATGTCATAAAACATTCATAATATTTTCCATTTGTTATAGTAGTTGTAAATCGTGCTGTTATATTAATCGTTTTTGTTTTTATAGTTTCTGTCTAATAAAAAATTATAAATAATTGACGGTGCACTGCAAACAATCATTAACAATGCTTGCGTTGCTATACCTATATCCCATTTCTCAAAAACAAAATACAAAATAATCCACGGTATACCAGCCATTATCCACGATATACCTAAATATCTGGTGTATTGTTTCGTCCAAGGCTTGTTTTTGAAATTTTGTGGTATTTTACAAAAACCAAATAAACCAGTTATTCCATATATTGTCCAAAATATTCCTAATATTAAAATCATAACTATAAAATTATTTATCCTTCCTTTTTAAGTAAATAAAACTTGTTACACAAACCAATAGCAAAATATGGAACATCAAATTTGTAAATGTAAAATTATAAGTGTTTGACACTTCTCCAAATTCTAATACATATCTAAATATCAAGCCAAATCCCGCAATAGCTAAGTTTAATAAAATAACTTTTAAATTATTTACATTTTTAAAAACATATGCCTCTAAATAACCAGTTGAATTCATTAACCAAAATGCTGTTAATACCATAACACCTCGCATAGGCACACCTATATTAACTGGGTTTTCTAGGTTAAAATTTATAATTGGAAACAGGCAACCAGTAAAAATACTTACAAATATAAAACTTGATATCACTGCAATTTTTTTTAAGAACATTTTTGAATTTTCACTTTCCATTTCTTTAACCTCGTTTTATTATTATGATAATATTATTATAAATAAATAAAACACTGTCAATCATTTAAATAAGAAGTCACGAACAAATTTTGTTCGTGACTTCTTAGTTTTTTCATATTTTATAGGAGTTCTGGGTTGTAGACTGCTCTGCTTCCACCTACATATTTTGCTCTTCTTCTTGCGCAAACAAGATGTGCTTGACCTATCTGCTTTACATCAAGGCGAAGCGGAACTACTACCTCTTTTATATGCATACCTATAAGTGTATCTCCAATATCCATTCCAGCATCTGCTTTTATCTTTTCAACTGCCACCGGGTGGTCAAACTCCCGCCAAGCTGTAGTTGAGAATGAACCACCTGCTTTTGGCTGTGGTATAACATTCACTTGGTCTATACCCAATTTGTCGGCAAGCTCTTTTTCAATAATGATGGCTCTGTTAAGATGTTCACAGCACTGCGTTGCAACATATATTCCTTTTTCTTTGAACACCGGATACAGCCCATCAAAAACAGCCCTAGCAACTTCAAGACTTGACCCTGTGCCAATTTTATTTCCACCTACTTCACTTGACGAACACCCTATTACAACTATATTGCCTTTTTCAAGTTTTGCTTTTTCTACAAGTTCTTCTGCCGCTTGCTGCGATTGTAATCTTATTTGTTCTAACATAACATTTACCTCCATTTTATTACTGTTTTTTATTTCTATTTCTATTTTAACATTTTTATAAAACTTTTTAACACTTTTATTATTAACAATAACTTTTCTTAAATCTAGGTTATTAACAAATTATTAACTAATTTTTGTTTTTTCCTTTCTCTTGTCGCAATCGACGGCGTGTGCGATTGATATGGCGTTCAAATTCTCCACTCTCTATTAGCTCTGCTAGAACATATTGGTCAAATATAGGAACACTACATGAGTAAAATCCCAAACGTTTATAAAATGTTTTTACAAGCGGTTTTGGTATTATCATATAGCCCAATCTCATTGATGGTGATATAGTTTTTGAAAAAGTATTTACATATATAACTCTTTCAGGCGCAAGAGAAAAAACTGTGTCCTCCGATTTAGACGAAAGTGTAAACTCGGAATCAAAATCATCTTCTATGATATAGCCTTTTCTATCTTTCGCCCATGATACATATTCTTTTTTCTTAGATACTGTGGCAGTTATCCCACTGGGAAAACTGTTATATGGTGTTATATGCAGTACATTTGCTGAAGTTCGCCTAAGTTCACTTGTGGATATTCCTTCTGCACCCATTTTTAGCATATCATACCGAATCCCGTATACATAATATATGTTCCTTATCTTCTCATAAGAAGGGTTTTCAATAGCATAAGACATCACTTTACCTAAAAGCTGAATTATAAGTCCGTATAAGTACTCTGCCCCTGAGCCAATTACTATTTGCTGAGTGTCAACCACTATCCCTCTATTTCTAGCTAAATATGAGGATAGTGCTATTTTTAACTCTTGACAACCGGTATTAGGCGACTTGTTAAGTATATTTTCACCATAAACTGTTATTACTTTTCTCATCGCTTTTGAAAGTACAGAAAAAGGAAAATCTCCAGTTTCAATAGGTTCTAGTATTTTATGGGTGTTCTCAATGGCATTATCATTTGTTGAAAACCAATTATCCCGTTTGTAGCTGACATAGTAACCACTTCGCTGCACCGACTCTACATATCCCTCGTCACATAGCATCTCATAGGCGTGTTGCACTGTTATAACGCTTACACAAAAATCTTCAGCAATAGTTCTCTTGGAAGGCATTCTATCACCAAAAATATAAATGCCTTCTATTATCTGATTTTTTAATGTAGTGTATAGTTTCATATAAGCACTTTGATTTTCTTTATTTTTCATTTTCTCATTCATCTGGTTATATATTTTTACTCTATTTTGGTTATTCTAATATTATCAATTATGATTATAATAAAATTAGAAGATTAAGTAAAGGAGATTTTACCATGAATAATAAAAATCGTATTCCTACCATTACTCTTTGCATAACTGCTATGTTTATGGCTTTAACAGTTGCAACAAGCTCGTTTAGTATACCTGTACCTGGTGGACATCTGTATTTTTGCGATGCCATCATATGCACCGGTGCTATTCTGCTTGATCCGTTTTTGGCTTTTTGTGTTGGTGGTATCGGCTCTTTTATAGGGGATATGCTTTTCTACCCTGCGCCTATGTTTGTTTCACTTGTTTCTCATGGCCTTCAGGCTGTAATCGCTTCTGTTTGCGTTAGAAAACTTACAAATATGAAGCCTATCACTGCCGGTATCATCGGTGTTACTGCTGGTGGAATTGTTAGCGTTATTGGTTACACTTTGGGAAGAGCTTTCGTTTATGCCACTGTGGAATCCGCAATTATAAAACTGCCTTTCGCCATTCTTCAAGCCGGTGTAGGCGCTGTTATAGCTGTTGTGTTATGCTACAAATTCAATCTAATTGGTGTTTTTAATAAGATGTTCAAAAAATAATACATACCATACTTTCGTAAAATCAGAGTGAGCCTTTATTGCTCACTCTGATTTTTTGCTCTATTTTAACAAAATAACTATTATATCAAAAATCCTAGATACATCATTTTAATTATATAAATTATGATTTTTACCGGAAAATGTCTTATAAGAACAAAATAAAGTGACTTTTTTGCATATATTAACTGTCAAAATGTATCATTTATTTTAGATCGGTTAAAAGTTGCACTGATAATACAAAAAATTCGCCTAAATATTTTATACAAAATTTTTACCATATATCGCATATCTTTAAATGCTGAAAACCAATTATTTGTGATTATCGTAATTTTCCATACCTATATGTGCTTTTTCTCCCTTAATATTGCATTAAATTTAGATATGTGGTAAATTAAATATACACATATATTATAAATATACTACTTATTTTTTATGCGGATGCTTATTTGGACAAAGCTATTCATCACCATTATTGGATTTACAATAACTATGGTATTTAAAGAGATTGCCCACAGTAAGCAATAATTTAAGCGGAAAACTTACATACTATACAATCTGTTATCCGCTCTCACCCATATAATAAAGCCGATGAGCTAATTGACAAATACGTTAACTTATAAATATGATTAGTAAAATGAAGATAAAAACTGAACAAAAAAATTTTTTCGAAATACGGTGCATTTTCTTACCCGTTATTTTCTACTTGTCTATGCACATAGCTATAAGCAGAATTATATATCATTACCTTCCTTTGGAAAGTGATTTTACCTGTGGAAAAATTGCCACATGCTTATTATGGCCTTTTGTTATGCTATGGTACTACAAAATTACAAAAAATAAAGCTTCTGTTTTTTTGCCTACTGTCGCTGACCTAACCGAAAACAACTCATATAACAACATTGAAAATAAACTTTCAATAAAAAATATTATAAATTTACATAATTTAAAAATATTCTTGCGTCTTACACTTTTGAGTATTTTTTTGTCTGTGAGTTCTGCTTTCATAGCAGAATATCTTAAATTGACTGAAGATAACATAACATTTAATTTTCTTTCTTTTCTATGTATGGTTTTCGCCGCTCCTATCAGTGAGGAGCTTATTTACCGTGGTTTTGTCCTTTATCGCAGCAAAAATTTCTATGGCCCTTTTATCGCCATTGTCATTAGTTCGGTATTATTCGCAGTAGCCCATCAAGGAGTTTTGACTACTGTTATTTCACTGTTTGCAGGCTTCGTTTTTTGCCTAGTATACCTAAAATATAACTGTATAGCTCACTCTATTTATGTTCATTCTTTAGCCAACTTTTTGGCTTTTTCAAAATTTATTCACAACTTACCTTTACATGTGTATATTTTTTGTATAATCGGACTTTTGTCATTTTTTATTCCTTATATAAAAAACTTTTATTCTGGTATAAAATTAGAAAAAGAATAAAATTTTTCTACTTCAATTTTTATACAATCTATATAATTTAATTTTAATTCTAAAAACAAAAAGCACCTGTTTCAGGTGCTTTTTTTATGTGAATTTTTCTAATTAGATTAAATTTTAAATAAATTTTAAAAAAATAATCCATTTTAAATATTTATTTTATTAAATATTTAATTAGTTTTATATATGAATTTTATCCATTATTAAGTTTGGCTAAACTACCAGAATAAATAATTACTTGTATAAACCTTTTTATAAAAATTAAAAAATACACACTATTTTTAACAATTTTTATACCTATAAATTTGCCCTTTGTAATATTATACTTTCAACCTCTTGCTCGTCTTTTTCTACGCTACTGCATCGAAAAAAATGCCCACCATTTATATGCAATATTTCGTGTTTGATTGCCTCATGTTGCCGTATAGAATTTAGCGCTGTGTTTACATAAACATTATAGTTTCCGTCACAATCTGTAAGCGTATACGCCTTTATTGACGCTGGCATACCTTCGGCATACCTAATAAAAATATCCCCCATTGTCGCCTCCTGTGATTATATCCACCATGGCTATTATCTTCTCTATATCCTCTTTTGTGGCTTTTTTGGTCTTGGAAAATAACAGCCTTTTGCCTGGATTATTCTTCAATTCTTCCAAAAGTTCATTTAATTCTTCATCATCAGAACACCCTTCAGCGGATTTTTTCGATTGACCTGCCAGCAAATTTTCCACCGATATTCCAAAGTAATCCGCTATCTTTTGCAACACATCTCCATTAGGAGTACTACCTCTATTCTTCCAATATGTAACAGCCGATTTGTTCATTCCTATATCTGTTACAACCTTTGACGGACTTACCCCATTGTCCATACAGATTTTTTGAAAATTATCAAAAAACACTAAATTCCACCCCATTCATTTGTTATTTTTTATCAAAGTTGCGAATTTTAAACTTTTTATGTTGCATGGTTGGGTTTTTCGTACTATAATCATTTTTAGGGTTTGAAAAACGCAACTATTGAGTTTGATTTTTTCAACATTATTATTCTATCACACTCATTTCGTTTTTTCAACTACTTATATATGGAGGTGCTATGGAAAATTTAGACTACGAATTTTGTCCCGTCTGTGGTGCTGTGCTTACTGCCGATTCCACTCTTTATGCTAACGACGAGGATATACTGGGCTGTGATGAATGCATAAGTGCTTTTAGCCCTTCGCTAATCGCAGATGATTACGAAAACTTTCTTTGGGCTGTCGCCAAAGAAGAAAAAGCAGGAATTCTATAAAAACGGCAATCAAAATACATCAAAAATCTATTTTTATTTCGTCAAATGAAAGGGTGATTTTTTGGCTGATAGACGAATGTTCTCAAAAACTATCATAGATAGTGACCTTTTTCTTGACCTTCCAACTCAAAGTCAAAACCTATATTTTCACCTATCTATGCGTGCCGATGATGAGGGCTTTGTGAAAAATCCTAAAAGAATTGCTCGTATGATTGGTGCTAATAGTGATGATTTTGATATTTTGATTAAAAAAGAGTTAATCATTGTTTTCGATAGTGGCATAGCTCTTATCGTGCATTGGAAGGTTCACAACTATGTGCGAACCGACCGTTTTAAACCTACCGACTGCATAGATGAAAGAACAAAAGTCCATCTTGAAAACAATATCTATGTTCTTGGTATACCATCTGACAACCTTTTGGATACCCAGGTTAGGTTAGGTAAGGATAGGTTAGGTAAGGTTAGGTTAAGTAAAGATAATGCGCAGGCCGAGCCTGCTAAAAATCAAAAACACCTTATCGGTGAATACAAAAATGTTTTGCTATCTGATTTGGAAATCGAAAAACTTAAGTCTAAATTCGGCTCTACTTATGATGAGAAAATACAAAAATTCTCTCAAGGTTTAGAACTGAAAGACTATAAATACAAAAACCATTACCTAGCTATATTAAAATGGTTTGAAGCAGATATTCCAGAAAAAGACGATTTAATTTTTAATAATATTTCAATACCCGTGTGGAAAAAGGAGGATAACTTATGACTTGCAGACAATTTTCAGAACTTACAGGATACAAAATCAGCTATGTGGCTATCCTATGTAAACAAGGTAAAATCGCAACTAATGGAAAATTTCAAGACTCTAACCGATGGGATATTCTTCCTAGCGAAGTTCCTATTTGGAAAGCTAAAAAATACGCTAGCTATCACCCACACAGAACTGTAGAAAACGATGTGGGTGAATATATGCGAAAACTTAATAGATACAACCAGCTAAACGGTACTAATTATTCCTACGGTGTTTCCGTTAGTCTTGGCATTATTTAAAGGGACGGTGTTTTTATGGATAAAAAAGAATGGCTTAACCAATGCCGTATTTTAAAAAATTCTATCATCTACTACGACGAAATTATAAACCAAGCAAAAAAATTTGAAGATTCTCGGTTTGATAAAAACATAAAAGATGCCATTTCTCAGCGTGATATTGCCACATATGAACTTAATAAGCGTTATCAAGCAATAAATCAACTTTCAAATTCTGAAGAAAAAATTGTGCTTTCACTTAGATACATAAGTGGCTACAACTGGAAAAATGTTGAAAAACGGCTTTCGGATAAAGGTTATCCTCTCAGCGAAAGAAAAATTTTCTACCTACATACAAGCGGTTTGCAAAATTTGAAAACCTTGCAGTAAATTGCATTTTTAACTTTGCTATCATATAGGCGTAGAGGTAAGGAACATGGAAAAATTCATCAAATAAACGGACAGGCTTATCAGCTTGTCCTTTTTAATAGAAGGTGGTGAAAAAATGAAAAATAATATTTCTCAAAATGTGGTAGGTAACCAAAATATACCCGATTTGACAAAATCTGCTAAAAATAGCAAAAACACAAAAACATCTGATTCTAAAAAGAAAAAATGTGAAACTTCTTCTTTGAATGTTGAATATTGCCCTGATAATAACACTAAATTTGATATTTTAGAAAAGAAATTAATTTCAGATTCTCAAAATAGTTTTTGTGATTTCACAGTTTCCGATAAAAGCGAATTTGGTCTAGCTAGCAGTAAATTAGATTTTCAAAAGAATGTTTTCAATTCATTATCAACGACCAATCTTAAACCAAAAAGACGAAAAAGCCTTAAGTCGATTTTTAAAATTCTGTTGGATACCGAAATTACTAAATCTCAACTGGAAAAACTAAATAAGGGAGTTTGCGATTTTCCTATTTTTGAAAATTCCATTAAAGTCAGCCAAGCCATCGCCATAAGCCAAGTGATAAAAGCTATCGGTGGCGATATGAAAGCTTTTGAACTAATTAGTGATATTACTGGTGAAAACTCCGATAAAAAATCAACTTCTAAAGGATTTAAAATTATCATCGAAGATATGTAAAAATATTGCGTAATGAAAATTATTGAAAGGAGAAGTATGCAAACCGTAAACTTGAAACGAAATAAAATATTCGCTCCTTTATGGAGCGCCAAACAAAGATATATCGTTATGCTGGGTTCTGCCGGTAGTGGAAAAAGTGTTGACACTGCGCAGTTTTACATAACTCGTATTTTAAATGATGTGGGCAGAAATCTCCTTTGTGTAAGAAAAATCAGTCAATCAAATGTGAATTCCACCTACAATGAATTGAAAAAGGCTGTGTTTCGTCTAGGCGTACAGGATTTATTTACCTTTAAATCCGTACCGCTACAAATAGACTGCATAAACGGCAACCAAATTATCTTCGGTGGTATGAACGATGACGGGCAAAGAGAAAAATTAAAATCTATAACAGCCTCGAAAGGCAATATCACCGATGTTTGGATAGAGGAAGCCACCGAGATTACTCAAGCCGATTTTGAAATAATCGACGACCGACTGCGAGGCGTTCTACCAAATGGACTTTTCTATCAAATAAGACTCACCTTCAACCCTGTTTCAAGTAGCCATTGGATTAAAAAAGTTTTTTTCGATAGGGCTGATAAAAATGTGTTAACCCACAAAAGTACCTACCGTGATAACGCATTTTGCGACTCCGCTTACTACAATCGAATGGAAAGGCGAAAAGAAACTGACCCCGAAGGATACAAAATTTATGGTCTTGGTGAATGGGGCGAAACAAATGGACTTATCTTCTCCAACTTCATAATTGAGGATTTTAAAACCGACGACATCTATTTCGACCACATAAGGTATGGTCAAGACTTCGGTTTCAACCATGCTAATGCACTTTTAGATGTGGCATTCAAAGACGGAGAGGTTTTCGTCCGCAGAGAAATTTATGACAGAGAAAAAACTACCGACGAAATAATTTCATTTTGCGATTGGGATAAAAATGTTCCGATGTACTGCGATTCGGCTGAACCTGATAGGATAACTATGTGGCAGAGAAGTGGGTTCAACGCTCTAGGTGTTAAAAAATATCCAGGTAGTGTGAGCAGTTCCATAGATTGGTTGAAGGGCAGAAAAATCCATATCCGTCCTGAGTGTGTTGGAACTATTAGCGAAATTTCTCAATGGCGTTGGCGTAAAGATTCTAATGGCGATATTACCGACTTACCAGTGCCTTTCGGTGACGATGCTATGAGTGCTTTGCGTTACGCTTGCTGTGAATTTATCGACGGTGAACCACTTCCATTTTCAAAACCAAAAAGAAAAATATATAACTTCAGCTTCGAGATACCTAAGGCTGATTATGACAAGGAGGAAATTGTTATTATATGACTGCCATATTTATTTTTTTATGCTTTTGCATACCTTTTAGCTTTTTAACCGGCTTTTACATCGGTTTTAAGCTAGCAAAAGACATTTTTACAGTTAAAGATATTGTGCCTGCCTCAAATACAAAAATAGAAAACTTTGAGTCGGAACAAGAAAGAATTCAACGAATTTTAACAGAAAATGTTGAAAACTTTGGCACTGATATTCCACAGAAAGAGGTGAAATAAAAATGAATACCACTGAAATTTGGTCTGATTACCAAAAAGGTCGTGACTATTTGGGAAGTGTGAATCTTTATTCAAGGGCTGAAACCTGTCACAACTTCATCAACGGTTTGCAATGGAAAGGTCTTAAATACGGCTCCGAAAGACCTCCTCAGCTTAATATTCTATTACCTATGATGAAATCTTCCACCGCTTTGGTGGGACAAAATTCCATGTCAATCAACTACACTTCTATGAATTACGGCACAGACCGCCAAAACCTTTTGAATGTGTGTTCCGTGCTTAATTCCAACGCCCAAAAACTGTGGGAACAACTAAAAATGGACACTCTGATTTGGAAAGTATTAGAAGATGCTTACATAACCGGGGACAGCTTTTTGTACTTCTATGATGACGCTTCTTGTGAAAACGGTAAAATTCTGTGCGAACTTTTAGACACCACCAATATTATGCTTGCCGACGAGCAACAGCCGGATATTCAAAAACAACCTTACATTCTCATTGTTCAACGAAAAAATGTTAACGAAGTTAAAGATATGGCTAGGGCTTTCGGAGTGAATGAGGACGATATAGCAGACATTGTTCCTGATTCCGACACTGAAACTCAAATAAACGGTGAAAACGAAGTTGCCAGTAATTCAAAACTCACGCTCATTGCTAAACTTTGGAAAGAAAATGGGTTCATTCAAATTGCCAGAAGCACTAAATCTGTGATAGTTCAGCCCCAGACTGAAATTACAGGACTTTCTAGATACCCAATCGCTCAGTACTCTTGGAAACCTCGCAAAGGACTTGCTCGTGGAGATGGCGATGTGTGGGACAAAATTCCTAACCAAATAAGTATAAATAAGTCTCTGTTTCGATTAGAACAAGCTGTCCGATCTGCCGCTTATCCTATAAAAGTTTACAGGGAAAATGCCGTTACACCTAATCAATCCGCTAAGCTTAATCAGCCAGGGGCTAGCATTTCTTTGCGTGGAAACGCTGACGCTCCTATCGCAAACGTTATCGCTTATATGCAACCTGGAGCAATTTCCCCATATGCAAAAAGTTACTGGCAAGACCTTATCAGTCTAACTCGTGACCTATCAGGCTCTGGTGACAACCTAGAAAATGTAAACCCAGAAAAAGCCTCTGGTGTGGCTATTCAATCAATTATGGACGCCAAAACTTTGAATGTAAATATGCAGGTAGCCTCATTTAGACAGTTCGTGGAAGACATCGCTTGGATTTGGTATGAACTGCTGATTGCCTACAACCCTGAAGGCCTTTTAATATGCAACGAAAGTCCAGATGAAAACGGTAAATATAGCTATGTGATTCCTACTAATATTCTGAAAGCTCTTGACATCGATATAAAGGTTGACGCATCTCCATCTAGCAACACTTGGTCAGCTATAAGGGACTCTCAGCTGAAAGAAATGCTAGAAAAAGGACTTATAACTTTTGAAGAATATGTAAATGTTTTGGATAAAAACAGCACTATGCCAGTTGAGGCATTTAGAAAAATAACCAACAGTAGAATAGAGGTGGACGATAGTGAAATGTAAACTTTGCGGTGTTGAAATGATTGTGGACAAGGTGATTGAAAAAGAAAATGCAGAAGAATTCAAATACAAATGCCCTAACAAAACTTGTCCTAACTATGGTTACAGCGAAGAAAATTTAAAATAACTATTAGTATAGATATTTTATAATTTACTTGTGGTAATATTTGTTAGTATGAATTTTATTTAGATTTATAAAGAAAAATCAAGGTTTTAAGAGTTGGTACAGATTAAGAAACAATAAAGTTATCCTTAGGATAAAATCTGTGGGTGTGGGGTGGGAAGAGAAAAAATATAAATTTAACCTTGTACAAAAAACTAATGTTATAAAAGCTTTTGCTTTTATATAAATCGCAAGCCAATAGCGTAGAAATGGCAGAAAGGCAACAAATGGAAGAAAAAGAAATTGTCACCGAAAGCGTAGAAAACAGGGAGCTCGCTGAACCTGTGGGTGATGCTGAGTCACATATCAAAACAGAAGTAGATAGCAGTTTTGCTGACAGACGAAGAAAACAACAACTGGATAAACTCCGTTTAGAAAATGAAAAGTATAAAAAACAATTAGAGAGTTTAAACATTAAGTTTTCTCAAGATAAATCATATAATCAAGATAATTATAACATCAAAAATCCATGTGGCGAAATTATCGATGAAAAAAAAGAAAGAGATATAACTGAAGATTTTTCTAAAACAGAAGAATTTAACCTTGAAAAAGAGTTAGAAAATGCTATTCATCAAGACCTATCAACAGAGAAAGATGATGTGACGGAAATTTTTGCTCGGCTGGGAGAACTTGGCAGAACCAAAATCGAAAAAATGTCGGCTGATTTGCAATTTTACAAAGACAAAGAAATTCACAACCTTATGGACAGCGATTTGAAGGAAATTCAGTCCATAGAACCAAAAATTACAAATATCGAGGATTTGCCTGCGCTTTTCCTTGCTTTGCGTTTCAACGAAAACGCACCTATGTGTGCAAAAGAAGCGTTTGTTACCATGAAAACAATCGAACAACAAACTAAACAGCCTAAACCTTATTCAACCGGTAGTGTGGTCGGCTCCGGAACTGTGGAAAGTGAGTTTTTCACCAGCGAAGAGCTGGATAAACTCGACAGCAATCAGCTTTCTGACCCTAAGATTTTTGAAAAAGCTATGAAGAGTGTAGCTAGGCTGAAATAAATTTTAAAGGAGAATTATAATGGCTTACACAAATTTTAAAGCAACTATTTGGTCTAAACATATTGAAAACGAACTCGCTAAACTTATGGTTTTTCGTGATGTGGTAAATACAAAACATCAGGGTGAAGTGGGCCGTGGCAAGACTGTTAAAATCATCGGACTTACTAACCCTACAATCAAAACTTATGTTCCTGGCACGGAAATTTCAGGTGCTGAAACTCCTTCTGATAACGCTACAAGCCTGGAAATCAATCAGTACAAATATTTTAATGTGATGGTTGATGATGTTGACCAGGCTCAGGCGGACACAGAAATTATGAAAGGTCTTTTGGCTGGTGGAGCTAACGGTCTTGCTGCCGCTGCCGACTCTTATATCGCTTCACTTTTAAAAAGTGCTACTAATGTTATCCCTACAACTCAGGTTACAACTGCTGCAAAAGCGAAAGAAATCGTTGATTCCGCTTTTGAAAAACTTTGGGAGAAAGGCGTGAACACTGCTAACGGAAGCACTTATATCTGCATTAGCCCTTGGTTCTATTCACTTTTCAAAAATGCTCTCACTGAAACTTTAACCAACAATGTGGACATGGTTTCTAAAGGTATTATCGGCATGTACAATGGTGCTTATGTTAAATTGTCAAACAACATTTACAACGATGGCACTGACGACTACTGCGCTATTATGACAAAAAACGCTATCGCTTTTGCTGATGGTATAGAAAAAACAGATGCTTATCGCCCTGACTCAAGTTTTGCTGATGCCGTTAAGTCTTTGTACACTTACGGTGCGGTTATCGCAAGACCTGAACAGATTGTTTGTATGAAAGTTCACAAGTAAATGAGACGGGGCTTTTGCCCTGTTCTCTTTGAAAGGAGGCTCTAAATGACTAAAACTTGGGGAGAAATAAAAAACGAAACAATCAATTTAGGCTTTGAAAAAATAAAAGTCTACGACAAAAATAAACAAAGTTTTATCGACGCTTATAACTTTGCTCAAAATCTCATCGCTTCCACCATTGGTGGCATCATCAAAAAGCTTGACATTGTTTGTAACAAGTCGAATCTTCCTAAAGTGTTTGATATTACTGACATCACCGATGACTTTCTATCTATGGCGCAAACCTATGCGATAAACAAAAACACTGGAGAAAGACTAAACAACATAACTTTTACAGATAATCGTTTACTTACTGTACCAAAAGAATTTGATGGTGTTATCACTATATATTACTATGGTGTTCCTTCAAAAATAACCGTTTCAAGTGACAATAGCACCCCTTGCGATTTGCCTTATAAATGGGCTAATCTAATGCCTTATCTTATGGCTAACCGCCTATTTCTAGATGACGATGCAGGCAAAGCTGGTTACTATTGGAATCTGTTTGATGATATGAAAAACTCTATTCTTGCTCAGGAAAATTCACCTATTGTAACTATTCACAACGAAATAGAAAGTGGGTGGAATTTTTGAGAAAAGATTTTGACAAAACTTATTATCTTACACAAAATCACCGCTTCGCCCTAAGAAATTTTACTAAATGTGAGGCGCTAGCCAATTTTAGGCGTTTGAAAGGTGGTGAGTATATTGGGTAAAGTAAAAGCTCCTCAAAGTCCACTATCTTTCTCAGTTGAGATAGATAAATTTCTAGGCGCTGACCTAACCAATGCGCCAAGTTATGTTTCTGCGTTTCGTTCTCCGCATTGTCCGAATATGATAAGAGAGAGCACTGGAAAAGTGCGCAAATGGATTGGCTGGCAAACTGTGAAAAAATATAGCGGAAGAATAAACGGTTTTCACACTTACTCCGATGAAAAAGGCGACAGGGTTATTATTCATTCTGGAACTAATCTATACTTTGGCGACACTGTTATCTACTCTCAAATGAATGACGAAAAAAGCTTATCAAAACAGCTTAACGGTAAACTCATTATAGCTGATGGTAAAAAACTACTTATGTATTATAAAAAAGGGGACAATTTTATCTGCGAACCTGTGGAGAACAACGCCTATGTGCCTAAAATTGTTATATCTAGAAAGCCTACTGGCGGTGGAACCACTTATGAACCCATCAACCTTTTAGGCAAGCAAAGAAAAGATAGCTTTTTGGGGACAGAAGGGGACAGAACATATCAGCTTTCTTCCAACAACATAGAAAGCGTAGACAAAGTGGAAAAACTAAACTCCTCGGGTGGTTGGGACACCATAACCGACTACTCAGTTGATAAAACTTCCGGAAAAGTTACATTCTCTTCTCCACCTGGTGTAAGTGCTATAACTGGTCAGGACAACATCGTAATCACTTACTCAAAATTGGTTAAAGAATATGCTGAAAAAATAAATTCTCGGAATATTATGACTTTATTCGGCGTAAATGGTGCAATGGATAGAATTTTCCTAGCTGGTGACGGAAACCGTGACTACTACTGTCAAATGGATAACCCTACATACTGGGGAGATTTATTCTACTGTGTTATTGGTCAAGACAACAGTAAAATAATGGGATATTCCATTATAAACGATAAGCTTGCCACCCATATCGACCACAGTGATAACGACACAAATATAATTTTGAGAACAGGCTCACTCCTAGATGACGGAAGTGCTTCTTTTACCCTCGCCGGCAGTTTCACCGGCAGTGGTGCAGTTAGCAAATACGCATTTTCCACATTGGAAACTGAACCTCTTTTTATCACAAATCAAGGCATATTGGCTGTCACCCCTTCAGATGTTCTGGGCGAAAGATATGCTCAGCTAAGAAGCTATTACCTAAATGGTCTGCTTCTTAAACAAGATTTATCTTCTGCGGTGGCTTGCACTTTTGACCGATTTTATATGCTTTCAGTCGGCGGTTATCTATTTGCTTTAGACGGAACACAAAGTACTAACGAGCGAAATACCCCATACTCTAGCCGACAGTATGAGGGATTTTACCGTACTAATGTAGATGCACGATGTATTGCAAACATCAATAACACTCTTGTATTCGGAACTAGCGACGGAAAAATATGTAAGTTCCACAAAGACTATTCATCTCTTAAAAACTTTAACGATGACGGAAAACCAATCCTCGCAAAATGGACTACTCCAGAAATCTGGGGGAATAATTTTGCCAGCAAAAAACGATTCAAAACAGTTTGCGCTATGATTGGCAGCGCCATCGCCACCGGTGTTAGAATATCCGCAATATATGACGGCATTACCGAAAAGCAGTCTGATTATGACAGCTCGGCAAGATATTTTTCATTTTCACAACTCACTTTTTCTAAAATATCTTTTAAAACCGATAAAACCGGGTATATCTTGAAAGAAAAAATCAGCATTAAACCAGATAGCAAAAAGGTGCAATTTGTATTTGAAAACGGTATCTTAAACGAACCTATAGCCCTTTACAACGCAAATATAGAATTTACAGAAAGCAGGTGATTTTTTGGCTTACAAAAAAATAGAAGACAACGATTTGCTGGGCAAAGGTGTAATAAACCTTGCAGACACTCCTGGTCTTTCCACCCAGCAAATGCAAGAAAAATTTGAAGAAACTGCAAGAAGTGTTATTATCCCACATTTCAATCAACTTATAGACGCACTTTTAGAAAACGGTGTTCCGGTAAAAAGTGAAGATGTAATCGCAATCAAAAAGGATTCAAGCGGGGATTTACTTATATCCAACGATGGGGTAAATTGGGTTCATTCATCTGGTAACGCTTTGTCTGAAAAGGCAAACAAAGCCGATACTTACACAAAAAATGAGACCGACCATAAACTGCTGCTTAAAGCCGACAACGCAAATGTGTATAGTAAAAAAGAAATTTATACTAAAGCTGAAACAGAAGATGCAATCAATAAGCGAATAAGCGACATTGGTTCTTCTGATATGACCAAAGCTATTTACGACAAAAACAACAACGGGATTATAGATAATGCCGAAAAATTAGGTGGAAAATCACCTGAATATTTCGCAACAAAAAAAGATATCGAAGTGGAGTTTGTTGGCTTAGTAAACGAAAATCTTGATAACTACAAATCAAAAGGAATATACTTTTTTGATTTAAGCCACAAGCCTGTAAACCCGCCTACGGGAAACACCCAAGGCTGGTTAGTGGTAATTCCAAATAGGGCAACAGACTCAAGCCTTTCAGTAAAACAATTTTGGATTAGTGGTGAAAACCATCGTATATACTCTAGGGTGTATATCTCATCAATTAATAGCTGGGACGATTGGGCTAAAATACTGACCGAAACAGATAAAAACGAGCTTATGCCAAAAAACGGAGGCACTTTTACAGGCAATGTGTTTTTTAGTGGATATGCAAGAAATGAAAATGACCTGGCTAAAACATGGGGGTTTAAAAACATATCCGTAAATAACGCTGATTGGTCGGATATAGAAAACACCAAAATTCGCAGAATAGCAATGCTAAAAAAATAGGAGGGTATTTTTATGGCAATACATCCCGAAACAGCAGTAGGCGTTCAATACAATTTAAGTAAGATATTCGCACAGGATACCGACAATGTATCATATGAGATACAAAAAGTTTTTCGGTGCGATGAAACAGTAAATCATTCAATACTTAACAGTGGTTATAGTCTAATAGATAATTTTCAAAATCACACTGTTACAAACTGGGAGCTGAACGGAAGACCACCCTATGGCGGATTTAATTTGACTAAATCCGGAAGTTCTCTTACTTTGCATATCAAACCAGGCAAACAGACAATAGCTCTTACACCTGCTATAAATCTATCACCATATAAATCAATGAAAATAATGGTAAGCCGGCAGACTTTAAGCAGTACCAAAGGCGTTAGATTTGGCTTTTGCTATCGTAATGATATGGGTGGTGACAACAGGGCACACTGGGTGGATATATATAATCCAGGAGAATATACTATGAACTTTAACTGGGACAGCAGCTACACTTTCTTTTGTATTCGCCCAGTAAACGACACCCCTGACGAAGGCACTTTAACAATAACAGAATTGACATTGGAGGAAAAATAAATATGAAAATAAAATTTGCAAACGATACACAGTTTGACTATATCCGTGCGTTTGAAACAGAAGAATTTTATAACGGTGCAAGCCGACGCACACTCACTTTTGAATGTAACAAAGGTGCTATCAGCGTTGATGAATTGGATCTGCTTATTTCAAACGAAACAAACACAGAGCATATTCAGCTCACAAACGAAGAAGAAAATATCACAAATATTTATGACGGCTACACTCTAAAGCTAAAATGTGGTATTGAAAAACAGCTTACACAGCAGGAATCAACTGAAGGTCCGGCTGTATATACAGACCGACTTTTTTTTAAACTTGGAAAACCAACTTATATTGAACATCAGCTTAGAAAACTTGGTTTTTAATCATAAGACGGATAAAATCCGTCTTTTTTTAGGAGGGATTTTATGAACATTTACGGCGTGGATATTTCAAGCTATCAGAACTCTGATGTAGTAGAAAAAATCGCTAGTAACGGAAAAGCTAAATTTATAATTACAAGAGCCACAATAGGTAGTTATACCAAAGACAAAAAAATAGATTCGTTTATGTCAGAAATACAAAAAGCAAAATTAAAAAACTCTTACTATGTGGCTTCATATGCTAAAAACCCAATAGAGGCAGAGCAGGAGGCAGATTTCATATGCGATGTTCGGGATAGTTATAATGACAATATCGAAATGCCTATATTTTTCGATTGGGAATACTTTTCAGCCGATTATATAAAAGATAAATTTGGTGTAATCGCAACACCAAATCTTGTGCAGTCAATGGCATTGGCTTTTTGCAAAAGAGTTTGGCTGCGCGGCTATCAAGCCGGGGTTTATCTTAACAAGGATTATTGGGATAGATTTTACACCGATAAGTTTTTCGCTAAAAATCCAGATATATATATATGGTATGCTAGACCAGGTCTCACTAAACCAGATAAACCTTGCTATCTTTGGCAATATGCTAGCGAAATCGGAAAAGATTTTGGTTACAATGGTTACATAGATAAAGATATTCTTATGGGAAAATTTATCGAAGAAGTACAGCCGATGAAACCTCTTTGTCCTTATCCTTGTAGAATGAAAATAGGTTTTGCTTCAAGTGGTGACATCAAATTGTTAACCTCTAAGTTGGCAGGGCTAAAGATACCTTACACCACAGATAATGGTTATATCATCACAGACTATATGACTGAAGGCGATCAATGTTATATTATGACAGACTGCAATAAATTAGGAATTCCTTACAAGGAATACACCGATGATAACCCTAGCACAGATGATAATTCCAGCAAACCCATTTCACCAACAGATGGTGAGCCAAATGGCAGTAATTTCGATGAGGGTAAACCGCATAAAGATAAATCCAACTCTCAAGAAAAACTTCCTGATACCACACAGTTGAATGTATTATTATATCAAATATACAAAAAAATTATAGAATATATGAAAGGACTTATAAACAAAAAATGACAGAACTGTTCACAAATTTTTTTGATGAGCTATTTATGCATAAAATAATCAGCCTTGTAGCACTTTGCACTGTTACAGACACCGTATTTGGTTTTATGCGTGCTGTAAAACAGAGAAAATTCAATAGTTGTTTTGGCATAAATGGCGCAATTCGTAAAATTTCAATGCTTTTGTCCCTTGTGTTTTTAGTGCTGTTTGACAGCGCTGTTCATATAGATTTAATCTCTTTTATACCAAAAGACTTATTGAAATTCACCTCTATTACCAAAATAGGAACAACCGAGTTTTTTGGATTTTTATATATTAGTTATGAAATTGTTTCAATTTTAAAAAATATGAGTTTATGTGGACTGCCTACAAATAAAATTGAAAAATGGGTGAGAGATTTTTTAAGTAAATACACAAGTGAACTGCCACGAACCTAAAAGGAGGAATATGATGGCGAAAAAACTAAATTCAAAATTTACACAGGCTCAAAAAGCCGAAAGATACACACCTTCGCTGAAAGACGAGATAACTGCAAAAGAATATGCACAAAATGCTATAAAAAACGGATATATCACCCCAAGTCAAGCTGATTTAGCTATCTGGAACGCAAATAAGAAAATTCCAGGATACATTTCATCAAAAAAGCAAAGTTCTCCCTCGGTAAAATCCAATTCATCTACCACTGCTGCAACAAATGCCTACAATGCTTATGCCGCTGCAATAGAAAGACAAAATACTATTTTGCGACAACAACAGGAGCTTGCCAGACAGCAAAGAGAATCACAGATGAACGCCACCATAAATGCAAACAATCGTGAAGCTGAAAAAAGTCTCAACGATGCATATATTTTGAATATGATGCAGAAGAAAAATCTGCCTCAAGAATTAAAAGCATTAGGCGTTTCAGGTGGTGTGAGCGAAAGCACTTTAGGCGATATAGAAAACACATATATGAATAATCGTGCAAATATCGATATGCGGCGAAATAATGCAAACTTCAAAGCAAGGCTTGCCTATGAAAACGGTGTAAACGATGACTACTCTGATTATCTAACAAGCTATGCAAGATTAAACGAGTCGCTGCTTAGCCGAACTTTTGCAAAATCATCTTCTAAAGCGTCTTCTAAAGCCTCTAAAAGTAGTCAAAGCAAAGGAAAATCAAATTTTGATCTAGCTGATAACCCTGACTACATTACACTTGAAAACGGCAAGGTTGTAAGATACTCTGAACTAGTCGACAGTTATAAGAAGTTTGGTTTTAATGCTGAAGAAATAGACGATATTATAAAAAAGAAAAAAACAAATAAAAAATAATGTTTTTCAAAAACGCTCACATAATTCGTGGGCGTTTTCTTTTATATTTACAAATTATTACAAATCGATTTATAAGCTGATTATTATTGAAAAATACCCAAAAAAATGGTAAAATATTTTAAGTATTTCTATAAATTCATTATTGTATGAACAGTGTATGAATTATATTAAATTTATGTAACTTTATAACTTAGAAATACACATATTCAATAATAAATCATACGGAGTAATAAATGATAACTCTAATTCCTATATTTTTGTTAAATATTGCAGGTATATATTTTTCCGACAAATTTAAAATTGAAAACTCTATATGCTATACAGTTTTGCTGATTACCTGTTTAGATATTATGTATTTTGCATCACTAATAGATATGCTTTTACCTGTTACAATCTGCCTGTTTTTGGTTTTGACCTTAACAGGTGTTTTAGCTGTTATAAAAATCTGTAAAAAGCAACTTAAACTGCATAAAAACATTTATATGTCACTACTTAACTATACTTGTATAGCCTTTGCTGTGATTTTTTCAGTTCAAAAGCCATTGGTATACTATTGGGACGAAGTGGGCTTATGGGGGCCTTCTGCAAAAAGTGTTAAGCTTTTTAATAAGCTGTATTCCATCGGTTTAAACCCTTGCCCAAATGGTCGTGACTACCCAGTGGGCAATAGCATTGTAAACTATTTCTTCAGCTTTTTTACAAAAGACTTCAGCGACCACATCTTGCTTTTATCTTATGCCCTTTTGTACTTTGCTATTTTTTGTGTTATAGCCCAGGTTATATATAAAAAAACAAATAATCATAAACTTGCTATTGGCAGTTACTTTTTTCTAGTTCTGTCACCATTTGCATCTTGTTTTCACTCTGTGTCAGAAAACTTTATGAACATATCCTATGCCTACGGCACAACAATGGTAGATTTTAATCTAACTGTTGTTTTTGCCGTGATAATAGCATTATATGTTTGGGACAGAAACTCAAAATTATATCTGCTTCCGATGATTTTCATTTTAACTGTAAAAAGAAACGGCATTTTCCTAGCTCTTTTAGCTTTTTGCATAATCTCTTGTTTCGAGTTATTCTCTTTCAAAAGCGAAAAATGGAATTTAAAAAAGGCAGTTGGTAATTTATTCATCACATTGATTGTTCTACTTGTTTCTTACCAAAGCTGGTTTATTCATCTGGATTTTTATCAAACTGAATTAAAACAAGGGCGGTACTCTCTTAAAGACGAAAACCCTCCTGCAACACAGCAAATCACAAACGACTATAATCCAGAAACAGAAACTGAACACAAAACAGGCCCAGCTGATAGAAACCAGACAAGCATCAAGGCAATTTTTATTCCGTCACTCAGGTCAGAGCGATACAAAGAAGTTATAAACGAAATGAAATGGTTTTTTTTAAACAACAGCGAAACCATTTACATGAAGGACAAATATCTTATAGTTTTCCTTTTGGCTTTGGGTGTTTACTGTGCAGCTAAGCAAAATAAGCATTATAAACTTCCTGTTTTTTTAACTAGCATCGGTCTTACTTTGGGGTGCTTTGTATACAATCTTGTAATCGCTTATCAAATGCAATTCTACACTGATATGATGGTGGAATACCCAAGATATATGCTAAGCTATTATTTCAGCTGGATTTATGCTATCTTTATTTTGTTCATCATTACACCTAACATAAAAGACAACATAAAGCAGCTATTCTTAACTGTCATTCTCGTTTTCACTTTGGTTAATATTACTAAAACCGGACTTGAATATACAGTTATAAACAGTCCCGACAATGTGTTTCAATCTCAAGCAGAGATAAAAGAAAAAGCAGATGCTGTGAACAAAGTAGTTGATAAGGCTTCAAGAATTTACCTGGTTTATCCAGATGCGGACGGATATACTTTTAACAGTTACAAATATCGTCTTTTGCCAAGCTATACAAGTATGGACACAAAATTTACCGGGATTGATTTTTCTATAAACTTTAGAGATAAATTGGATTATGAGAGTGGCAAAACCTACTACCATGTGGCTAATGAACAAACCTTTACCGATGTTATGAAGGATTATTTCGATTACATCTATATAGTAAATCCTGATGAAGAATTTCGTGATGCATATTCCCAGCTGTTCTCGGACGGAATGACAAAAGGCACACTGTACAAAATCACAGATAGTGAAATACCTATGCAGGCGGTAATTATATGAAAAGTTCAATAAACAGTTTTCCAACTTTGAAAAAAATCAAATATTTTTATATAGGTTTTATAATTTTTTCATTGGTATTGCACTCAGCTTATGCTATTATCAACATATTTGGAATAGTAACAGGAAAATATTCTCAAGAGGAACTTGATATATCAGATTTTCAGACAATAGATTTAGAAATTATAAACAATAAAACCATAATAACATCTACCGATGACTCTCAGCTGATATTCAGCGGCGATGTTAGAAACATTGTTATCGAGTGTAATTTTTCTCAAAACATAGGTGAATTTGTATCATTTTACAACAAATCTAATGACAATAAATTTACACAAAACAAAATGATTCACGCCAAAATTATTGACGGAAAATATATTTTTGAATACCCTTTAGGCACTAAACAAGTTCGTATAGATACCGGTATTTTCCCTTCCGTTAAAGTAAGTTTTCAGCAAATGACACTTAACAAACCTATTGCGAGCACGATATGGGGAAGTTTTACCAGTCAAATTTTCTACTGTCTTGTGTGTCCGCCAATTCTTTTCTTAGTTTATGACACTTTTTTGTGCTTTTCTAAAAAGAAAAATTAAATTTAAAGGAGGTGCGCCTGTGATTAAAAGAAATCAAAAAACTATAAATATGTTAAATATGTTGTCAGACGCATGTCTTATATTTATTTCTTACTTTATATCATTATTCATAAGATTTATTATCTTAGACGGCATTATAACCGTCAAATTGTGGTCCTTTTCATACTCGGTGATTATAGGCATATACAGCGTACTGGTTGTATTAGTTTACTATGGTATGAAAATGTATGGCTCGTACCGATTTAAGGACACAACCAATGAAGCAATAAATATTTTTCTTATAAACGGAGTGTTAATCTCTATTTTAACTACTTTCTTATTCGTTTTTAAAATAAACGAATTTTCCCGTCTAGTGCTATTTTTGTACTGGTTAATATCAAGTTTTCTTGTGATAACTAAACGTGCTGTGGTGCGTTCAATATTAAAAAAATTTCGCAAACTAGGCTACAATCAAAAGCATGTTATTATTATGGGTAATGGCAAACTAGCATTAAAGTATACAAACGATATAAAAAGAAACCCTCAGGTAGGCGTTACCATTGACGGTTATATAAGCGCTGTGCAAAAAAAAGAACTTGGTACTTGTTTAGGTTCTTATGAAGAGTTAGAAAAAATTTTAGCCACTAGAGAAATTGATGAGCTTATAATAGCCCTAGAACCACACGAAGTGCGTTTTATGAAATATGCCATAGCCTGCGCTGACAAAGAGGGTATAAGATTAAGCCTTATACCGTTCTTCAGCGAATATTTTCCAAGTCATGCAACAATGAGCATAATCGGTGATTCTAAACTAATTGATATGCGTGCAACTCCTTTAGATAAATTTTTAGGCGCAAGCCTAAAGCGTTCGATGGATATTTTTGGGTCTATTTTTGGAATAATTTTGCTAAGCCCTGTAATGCTTATTACAGCGTTAGGTGTAAAGTTTTCAAGCCCTGGACCTATCCTTTTCAGGCAAGACCGAATAGGTCTACACAAAAAACCATTTAAGATGCTTAAATTTCGCAGTATGCGTGTTAATGAAAAAGAAACTACAGGTTGGAGTAAAAATGTCGACACTAGAAAAACTAGGTTTGGCAGTTTTATAAGAAAATTTAGTATAGATGAACTTCCACAGCTTTTCAACGTACTAAAAGGTGATATGAGCCTTGTAGGGCCAAGACCTGAAATTCCATTCTATGTACAGCAATTCAAAGAAGATGTTCCTCTATACCTAGTTAGACAGCAGGTGCGTCCAGGTATGACTGGGTGGGCACAAATACATGGTTTGCGTGGCGACACTAGTATTGAAGAGAGAGTAAAATACGATATATGGTATATCGAAAACTGGAGTTTAGCTTTAGACATTAAAATTTTATTTAAAACTGTTTTTGGTGGAATCGTGAATAACGAAGTAATTGTTAAAAAACAGAGAAAACAATAAAATTTTTCTGAAAAATCTTGCATTTATATGTACATATATTCTATACTGTTCATTATGTTCATTATTAAACATATAATTATAATAAATTTGTTCTACAAGGCGGTGCAAATGCAGTTTTAAATATGCTGTTCAGCACAGCTGAATTATATAAATTTAACATTGTAAAGGAAGAAAATCATGAAAACTACTCTACTTATTATGGCTGCAGGCATAGGTTCACGCTATGGCGGAGATATAAAACAATTAGCTGCAGTAGGGCCTAATGGCGAAATCATTATAGACTATTCAATACACGACGCTATAAAAGCTGGTTTCAACAAAATTGTGTTCATCATTCGCAAAGATATTGAAAAAGACTTTAGAAGTGTAATCGGTGACAGAATGGAAAAAATATGTGCCGAAAAAGGTGTAGAAATTGAATATGCTTTTCAAGACTTAAATGATATTCCTAAAGGATATGAAGTTCCAAAGGGAAGAAGCAAGCCATGGGGCACAGCTCAAGCTGTTCTATGCGCTAAAGACCTTGTAAAAGAGCCTTTTGCAGTTATCAATGCTGATGACTACTATGGTAAAGAAGCTTTTATAAAAATACACGAATATCTTGTTAGCGATGTTACAGACAACCATTTTTGCATGGCTGGATTCGTACTTAAAAATACCCTCAGTGAAAACGGTGGTGTAACTCGTGGTGTATGCCATATGAATGAAAACGGCTATCTCACAGATATTGTTGAAACAGCAAACATTGTTAAAACAGCAACTGGTGCAGATTCTGATGGTGTAGAAATAGATGTAAACAGCTTGGTTTCAATGAATATGTGGGGGCTTTCTCCTGATTTTATGAATATGCTGGAAAAAGGTTTTAACGAATTTTTTGCTAATCTCGGTGATAACTCACTAAAAACTGAGTATCTTTTGCCTATTTATATAGGGGAGCTTTTACAGAAAAACGAAGTTTCTGTAAAAGTGTTAAAAACTAATGATAAATGGTTTGGTATCACATACAAAGAAGATAAAGATTATGTTATCGGCAATTTTAACAAACTTGTTGACGATGGCGTTTACAGCAAAAATCTCTTCAGCGATTTGTAATATAAAATTATCTTACTGAATTTAATGAATGTAATAAAGGCAAAGGCTATTGAAAAATAGCCTTGCCTATAAATTATTTATGAAGTAATTATACAATATATCGCTTTGTAGGTATAAATTATATTGACACACTTAATTTTTAAATGTATCATTAGCGTGATTTAAAATATTTTAATCATGTCAATATACAAGATAAATAAAATACTTATAAATTAGCCGTTTTAATGTATAAATATAATTACGGCTATTTATCTTATCGATGCAATAATTACCCTTTGGCTCATCGTTAAATACCCTTAAACAGGGCTTATTTTTATTATATGTAAAAATTTATATATATAAATAATTAGTTTATAGATTTTAATTGATTGGTAGGTATACAAGTGAGTTTAGATAAAAAACAAAAAAGTAGTATTTTCAAAATATCTTCTAAATACATAGTTTCAATTTTAGCTGCGTATCTAGTTTTATGCGGAGTTTTGTATTTTTTAATGGGAAGTCGGCTTCATACTAGAGCGAGCAAAGGTAATTTAAACTTTGCAAACGGTATTATATATGGTGCTGAAATACGGGATGAGCATTCTGTTGAGCAAAAATTTGTAAGCAAAATCGACAGAATAACCGATTATTCGGTAACATTCGGTACATATGGTAGAAAAAATGATTCCAAAATTAGAATAGAGCTATACGATACTACTACTTCAGCATTATTACATTATATCGAAGTTAACACAGCCGATATTTACGATGGTGTACCTTATCACATCTCAGTCAAAGAGCCAATATCTAATACATTTGGCCATGTATTAAGCATAAAAATAACACCTATAGATGCCACCTCCGGTGGGTCGGTAGCTCCACTTTTTGGTGAAAACAGCAATGATAAGATAGGTAGGGTATATCAAGACAGCCAGCTTATGGAAAATTACAGTCTTTGCTACTCAATAAATGGAATAGATAAAGTATGGACAGGCTTACACTACAAAGAACTGGTAGCTTTCGGTGCTGTTATAATTATTTTGACTATTTTAATTTTGTGCTCAAGATATCAAAAAGGCAAAAAAGTAATGATTTTAGATGCTGTTGCTAGTCTAAAAAAATATAAATTCTTGATTAAACAGTTGATTTCAAGAGATTTCAAAACAAAATACAAAAGGTCTGTTTTAGGTGTTCTGTGGAGCTTTTTGAACCCATTTTTAACAATGACTGTTCAGTATTTTATCTTTTCAACGTTATTCAAATCAGATATTCCTCATTATCACATCTATTTGCTTATTGGTATTATTGTTTTCAACTTCTTCTCGGAAGTTTGCAATATGTGTATGATGGCTATCCTAGGCAACGCTTCGTTGATAACTAAGGTGTACATTCCTAAATATATATATCCATTCACTCGAGCATTATCATCATCAATAAACTTTTTAATATCATTGATACCTCTGTTTATAATGATTATTCTATCAGGACTACCTTTCTCAAAAAGCTATCTTTTAATAGTTTTCCCGATAATTTGCTTATTTTTCTTTTCATTGGGCGTTGGTATGACTCTTTGTACAAGCATGGTATTTTTCCGAGATACACAGTTTTTGTGGAATGTTTTAAATATGATTTGGATGTATGCAACACCACTTTTCTACCCAATAACAATAATTCCAGAAAGTATTAGATTTGTGTTATATTTAAACCCGCTTTATTACATCGTAACATTTATGAGAACCTGTATAATTGACGGGGTTTCTCCAGAACCAATGATGTATGTATGCTGTGCAGTTTTCTCACTTATATCTCTTGCAATAGGCACATTTGTATTTAAGAAAAATCAGGATAAGTTTATTTTTAATATATAAAGAAATTGGTGAATAAAATGTCAGATAATTCAATTATAAAACTTGAAAATGTTTCTATTTGTTTCAAGTCATATAATGATAATATAAAATCTCTAAAAGAGTTTGTTACAAAAACAATTAAAAGAGAAATAAAAAGCAATGTCTTTTGGGCTCTTCAAGATGTTTCCTTCGAAATAAATAAGGGTGATGTAATAGGCATAATGGGCAGAAATGGTGCAGGTAAAAGTACCCTTCTAAAAATCATATCTGGAATCATAAAACCTACTAAAGGTAAGGTAACCGTAAAAGGAAATATTGTTCCAATGCTAGAGCTGGGTTCGGGGTTCGACTTTGATTTAACTGGCAGAGAGAATATCTTTTTAAACGGTGCAATTTTAGGATACAGTGAAGAATTTTTAAACAGCAAATTCGATGAAATAGTTGAATTTTCAGAACTGGGTGACTTCATCAATGCACCTATAAGAAACTATTCTTCTGGTATGATGATGAGACTTGCTTTTTCAATTGCAACGATAGTAAAACCAGATATTATGATTGTTGATGAAATACTATCAGTTGGTGACGAGGCTTTTCAAAAGAAAAGCTTTGCTCGTATGAGAGAGCTTATGTCTGGTGGCACAACAGTTTTAATGGTATCCCACTCTACAGAGCAGATAAGAAGTATGTGCAATAAAGCTGTTTGGTTAGATAATAAAAAAGTAAAAATGATTGGAACTGCAGAGGAAGTTTGCGATGCATACAAATTGTAATAATATAAAAGACTATGCTCATAGCACAATAGCTCCCGTGCTTACGCAATATGTTTCATGGATATTAAAACATTCCTGTGAAAAGGGAATTAAAAAGCTATATTTTTTAGCTAGAGATGGATACGTTTTACGAGAAATTGCTGAAACTTTAGTTAAACAATACAACCTGGACATCGAATGTAGATATTTATATTGTTCTCGTTATTCTTTAAGAACATCTTCATATCATATTTTAGATAAAGCTGAAACAGAAAAATATATTTTTCTTGGCGCTATGCAAATCAGCTTAAGCGTTATTTTCCAAAGGTGCGATTTTGATGAAAATCAAAAAAATGCAATTATGGAAAAGCTAAATCTAACAGAGCCTGAAAAAAAATTATCCGCTGGTGAATTTGATTCAATAAGAAAAGAACTTGTTTCAGAACCTATGTTTTGGAATTTTGTATTTAAAAACAGCAAGTCTAGATATGATAGGATAATTCAATATTTTAATCAAGAAAATGTTTTTGATAGCGACTTTGTAGTTGTAGATAGTGGCTGGACAGGCTCTATGCAAAGAAGCTTAAGACAATTATTACAAAGTGCAGATTTTAATCATAATATAAGCGGTTTTTATTTTGGTATGTTCAACTCGCCTTTGTCAGATGAGGACGGTAATTACCACTCTTACTATTTTGATAAGAACAGATACAAAACCGACAAAATAATGTTCAATAACAATCTTTTGGAATGTATGCTTTCAGCCCCTCATGGAATGACTGTTGATTTCAAAATTGAAAATGACACAGTCAAACCAGTTTTCAAAGAAAAAAGAGATAAAAAAGAGCTGGATTTAGTAAATCAGCAGATAGAAGGCATTTTAGAATGGTTAAATAAAAATATTAACACCAGTAATTGTCTAAAAGATTACACATATGAACAATCACACAAAATTTGTTCAAAAATTCTTCGTAGAGCTATGACTAAACCTAGTGTTGAAGAGGTAAAAATTCTTTCTCAGTTTAATTTCTGCGATGATTCTACCGAAGACTACTTTTATAGCTTGGCAGAAACAGTTTCATATAAAGATTTAAACACTAGACTTTTAATTTATAGATTATTTAGAAAACTTACTAAAAAATTTATAAAATCATTGCCTTATAAAGACTATGTATGGTTTTACTCAGCTTTAGCGGACAAAAATCCTGTGGCTCGGTGGTTCTATCGAATGAACGAATTTTTGTGGGAGTATATTAGATTAGGAGCGATGTAATATTGTTAGATAAGAATTTAATATCAGTTATAATGGGGGTTTATAATATATCAAATATCGCCACCATTGACCAAATGATGAGCTCAGTATTAAATCAAACATATCCTAACATAGAATTTATTATTTGCGATGACGGTTCTACCGATGAAACTTATTCTATAATCAAAAGTTATGCAGATAACGACAGCCGAATAGTTTTAATAAAAAATGAGAAAAATATGGGGCTTGCCTATTCGCTTGACAAATGTATACAGGCATCTAAAGGAGAATACATTGCTCGCCAAGATGCTGATGATATTTCAGAAAAAACAAGACTTGAAAAGCAAATTGATTTCTTGAAAAATCACCCCGAAATTGCTTTTGTGGGTTCAAATGTATATCTTTATGACAAAGATGTATGGGGTACTCGAACACTAAAAGATTTTCCAAAAAAGGAAGATTTCTTGTTTAATTCAGCCTTTGTACACGGCACCATTGTTTTTAGAAAATCAGCTATTAACAGTGTGGGCAACTATAAAATTGCCAAAGAAACGTATCGCCTAGAAGACTACAATCTTTTTATGCGAATGTACGAACAGAACTTATATGGCGCTAATATTCAAGAAAATTTGTACTATTATCAAGAAAATAAAGATAATATGGCAAAAAGAAAATACAAATATCGCATAGATGAAGTTAAAGTTAGATACGATGGATTTAAAAGGCTAAAACTATTTCCAAAAGGCTATATCTATATAATCAAACCATTGATCGTGGGTTTGATTCCACAAAAAATACTTATGAAGTTGAAAATACATTATAATGTATTTAAAGAGGAAAAATAAGTGCTACAACAAAAGATAAAAAAAGTTTGTGATAAACAATTTTACGGTCTACAGCAATGCCAAAAGCTGAAAATATACCAAAAGTTATACGATATTGGCAACTTTTCAAAAAAAGTTTATGTGGCACAAACATTAAAATTCGCACTTAAGAATATTTTACTACCTAATAAAAATTTTGAAAAAAACGGTTCTTGTTTTTTTAGCTATAGTACAAAAACTTTGTATAATAACCATAGTTTATTGGAATATGCTGAAAAATATGATATAATTTCTTTTGATATATTTGATACAATCTTGTTTCGCAAAGTGGATAAGCCATCCGATATATTCACCCTGGTTGCTAGCACTTGCAAAGTAAATAATTTTAAAGATTTACGCATAACAGCCGAACAAGAATCGAGAAAAATAAAGTTTACAAACGAAAAAACTTATGAAGTCACACTAGATGATATTTATAATTGTAATGAAATTTTATTAAAAAACAAAGATTTATTAATACAGCTGGAGTTAAATACAGAAAAAGAAAATATATACGAAAATAACATTGTAAAAGATTTGATATTATCTTTAAAAAAATCGGGTAAAACTTTAATTTGCACATCAGATATGTATTTATCCTCACGACAAATTAAAAGTTTTTTCTCTCCTGATTTATTACGGTGTTTTGACAAATTCTATGTATCTTCGGAGCAAAAATACAGTAAAAGTAATGGTAAATTGTTCGATGTGCTAGAAAATGAATATCCAAATAAAAAAATTTTGCATCTAGGTGATAATTTTTACAGCGATGTGCTAATGAATAAAAATTTTAAAAATATAGATAGTATACAATTTTTTAGAAATTGCAACTCATAATATTAAAATATTATATATTAACTTTAAATTGGTTATAATAATATATTTATATTCCAAAATAAATAATATAAATTCATAACATAAAAT
>JAHHTS010000188.1 GCA_020024475.1 Oscillospiraceae bacterium | reverse complement strand
AGGTATTCAACAATTTAAAATGGGCAATAAAAGAATATATTACAGTTTCAAAAAAGAGAGAGTTTCAAGTTTTGTGTAAATAGAAAAAACTGATATAAGATATGTCATTAGTTACTAGGGACAGAGCCTGTTTTTCAAGGCTCTGTCCTTGTCTGTATTATAATACAGATTCCAGGCATGTCAAGCAGGGCTGGGTGATCCAGCCCTGCCCTGCTGGATTCTGTTTATAATCAAGATAATCTCTCTTCAAAGAAAATTTCAAGTTGGGAATGGATTTGTCCCCAATCTTTACGATAACCAGTCCATTTTTTGGTGATATCCATCATGGCCAGATACAGCATTTTTAGCAGGCTGTCATCCGTTGGAAACACCGTCTTAGATTTGGTGACTTTACGAAGCTGGCGGTTAAATCCTTCGATGGTATTTGTTGTATAAATGAGGCGTCTTACCGCTTCTGGATATTTGAAATACGTGGATAAGTTTACCCAGTTATCCTTCCATGATTTCACGATCTTTGGATATTTTCCACTCCATTTTTCATCAAAACTATCCAATTCAGCTAGTGCAATTTCTTCCGTTGGCGCTGCATAAACACGTTTTAAATCTGCCATTAGTGGTTTAATTTCCTTGTAAGAAACAAATTTTGTTGTATTCCGGATCTGATGGATGATACATTGCTGGATTTCTGTTTCTGGATATACTGCTTCAATCGCCTGGGGAAATCCTGTCAGTCCATCAACACAGGCAATCAGTATATCTTCTACGCCACGGTTTTTCAAGCCGTTTAGAATAGAAAGCCAGAACTTGGCACTTTCATTTTGCCCTACATACATACCAAGAACATCTTTATGCCCTTCCATGTCAATTCCAATCGCGATATATACAGCCCATTTTACGATGCGTCCTTCATTTCTTACATGGAAGTGTAACGCATCCATAAAAACAACGGCATAAATATCTTCCAGAGGTCGTTCCTGCCATTCTTTCACAATTGGAAGAATCTTGTCTGTAATCCTGCTGATCGTACTATCAGAAATTTCAATATCATACAGTTCGCGCATATGACTCTCAATATCGTTTGTTGTCATGCCTTTTGCATACATGGAAATAATTTTTTCTTCCATTTCCTGTGTGACCGTATTCTGGTATTTTTTAACAATCTGAGGCTCAAATTCACCTTTTCGGTCTCTGGGAATGTCAATTTCCATATCTCCATAACTGGTGTGCATGGTTTTTTGTGAATGCCCATTCCGACTATTATCTGTGTCCTTGTTTCGATAATCATACTTAGAATATCCCAGTTCTTCATCCATTTCCTGATCCAGAGCACCTTCCAGTATAATAGACATCATATCCCGCATAATGGAATTAACATCTGTACCGTCTTTTACTTTTACATCATTTTCTTTTAGATAACTGTTCATCATTTGACGAAGAACTGCTTTTTGAGGGGAATCTTTTTTTCTTGCCATAAAATTAAACCTCCAAACTGAAGTGATTTTATCTTACATCAGTTTGAAGGTTTACACAATCTTTGGGATACTCCCTCAAAAGGTGAAACCTAAATTTTTTAGTTGACTATCAAACTCGTCTATAAATTCAGATGAATTAAAATTAACTATAGAATGACATTTTTCGCATTCATATGTGAAAGTGTCATTCTCAAAAACTAAATTACTATCAAATATTTGAGTGTGATTACACTCTGTATTACCACAAGGTATCTCGAATTTTGGATTATTTTTAATAAAATTTTCAGTCGCTTGTTTGTTCATAACTTTCTACTCCTTTATGATTTATTGATTATATTTTACAACAATTAAACAAAAAATGCCACTTCTATGAAGTGACACTTTTGTGGATATCCAGTGTTACACAAACACTTAAATTTGTAGTCGGGATTATATATAATAAAATTAGTTCTAAATTTATTGTTTAATACATACTTTTATAATTAGGGTCGTATTTATCTTTATCAATAAAGATAGGAATAGCTTGATTATTAGGCAATAGTTTGCCTTTTATTTTTTTAGTGAAAATTTTCACTTTTTCTTTCCCATTTATAATTACAATTTCTGGTTCATTTTTCATTTATATTTTCTCCTTTTCGTTATATTCGCATATGCTTATGTAAGACCCGATCACTCTTGGAGAAAATATAAAACTAATAAATTTATCATATTAATTTTATTATATATTCTTAAATATATCAATACAAAAGAGGCCGAAAAAAACTCTTAACTAACAGAGACCAACATCGGCGAATGCCGAAATTGGTCTCTGTTACTTTTATAAATATATATTTCTCTCAAAATGTGGATTTCTTTCTAAAAAATGGCGCACTTAATAAAGATATGTTAATATCTTTTGATTTTTAGGCAGCTAATTGTTTTCGCTGATTTTTATTATGATATTTGTAGATGTTAAAACCACAGAAAATCAGCAAAAGTTCAAGATTTACATTTTTCTGACCTCTGCGAAATAGTCGTTTATAGGATTTATCCCATTTTAAAATTCCAAAAGTCCCTTCCGCCTGTATACTTCGATTCATTCTTAACAGAGCTCCATGAATAGATTCCAGATTAGAAACTACCTCATAATGAATGGATGTTAATTCTTGATTCATACGAATGGTGCGATTATGAGATGCTCTGGGGTAGCACTCCTTTTTGTAGGGGCATCCTTCACAGGATTCACACTCATATATTTCTTCTGTTCTGCCATATTTGTTTTTATAGACAGGTCTGTTTTCTTTAAAGAAGAAACGCTTTTCGTTTGAGCAAACTGGATTGCCATCTTCATCCTGTTTGAAGTTTACTGCACGAAAAGGATTATCATGATATTTTTTATCTTTCATCTCTTTTGCAAACATGGTGAACTTCATATATTTTTCCATGCCTTTTTCTTCACAATAAAGATAATTATTATAAGATCCATATCCTGCATCTGCCACAGGGTACTTCGGATAATGCCCATAGCTTTTGTGAAACTTTTCCATTAAAGGTACAAAACATTCCATGTCACTTGCATATGGTTTCACATCAATCACTGCAACGTATTCATCACATACTGCCGCCTGAAGATTGTATGCAGGAAGCAGCTGATCATTTCCCATGTAATCTTTTTTCAGGTGCATAAATGTAGCATCATGGTCTGTTTTTGAATAACTGTTACTTTCTTCTCCACAGATTTCTATATGTCGGGCATATGTTTTTAATCGTTTATAATACCCTTGTAATTCCTGATATTGTCTTTGATGTATGCTTTTTCTGTGTCCAGAGCCATAGACAAACGTAGATTCCTCCAATCCTGTTCCAGACTTGTACATTTCCAAAAGTTCATACACATGATCAATTGC
>JAHHTS010000187.1 GCA_020024475.1 Oscillospiraceae bacterium | reverse complement strand
ATATGTGAGTAGCAAATTGCAAAAAAATCAGTAGTTTTCCAAAAAAATTTTAAATATAAAAAATTAACTGTATCATTAAAATTGAAGATACAGTTAATTAAATATTTTATTATAAAATTTTATGCAACCAATGAATGATAAATAGCTTGACTATATACACTAATAACTTTTTCATAGAATTTTTCACTATTATATTTCATCATACTTTGCTCTGCTTGTTCTTTCATTTTAGAATGGTCTTGATTCATAAGTTTTAAAATAATGTCTATCAATCCTTCTGTAGATGTAAAGAAATAACCATTTACACCATCGATTATTACATTCTCCAAGTTTTTATCATATCTGGCAACTGCCGGTATTCCACTAGCCATAGCCTCTATATATGTTAATCCCTGCGTTTCTGTGACGGAAGCTGATACAAATACATCAGATATATGATAGTAACTTGGAACTTCTGCATTAGACTTTGGCCCGGTGAAAACTATATATTTATTAAGATTATAGTCTGTGACAAGACTTTTTAATTCATCTAATTGTGGGCCTCCACCAACTATAAGAAAAATAATATTGTCATTTTTCTTTACAATCTCTTTAACCGCATTTATTAAAATATCAATACTTTTTTCTTTTGCTATTCTGCCAAGAAAGGTTATAACAAATTGGTCTTTAATTCCATACTCATCTTTTATTTTTTTTATTGCTTTTTCATTTCGATTTTTAGGATCGAATTTATCCAGTTCAAGACCTGTTGGAATTATATGAACATCTTTGTTTAAACCGTAGTATTCTAAAGCTTCTTTTGTTTTTTCTGAAGGAACTATCAGCTCAGTACTTTTATTTGCATATAGTTTGCTAAGACCAATTATCACCTTTTTAATAACATTATCTGCTACGGTAGATTTCAAAGGGTTTATATAGTGAGAATAATCTGCCCACATAGTGTGATATGTGTATACTACTGGAACTTTTAAAACCTCACCTACTATTCTTCCAAAAATGCCTATACCGAACTCCGTTTGTATGTGTATAACATCGGGGTTCATTTTTTTAAGCTTTTTCATAGCTCTAAAAGAGTATATATTGCAAGCTCTATATCCATATAGAGATTGTAATTCAAGCCCGTGAACCCTTAAAATATTATCTTCAGCATTATCTTTATAATTACTGCCTTCAGGAGGTTCGCTTGTCACAACCATAACTTCATGACCATGTTTAACCAGTTCATCTTTTAAAATTCTAGTTGATGTAGCAACTCCATTTATATCAGGAGCATATGTGTCGGAAAAAATTGCAATTCTCATAATTTACTCCAATCTATTTATATCTCTATTGGTGGCAAAAGTAATACCACCAATTATAAGTCCTAAATGATATGTCATAAATCGCCATATCAACAGTGTTGTAGGTGTACCTAAGTCACCTAAAATAGGGCTAAACAGCATATAATAAACTCCTTCACTTCCACCACTTGCACCAGGAATAGGAACAAATGCTGTAATCATATAAACAAATGAACAAATTTCTATAAATGTAAATATCTTTATGAATGGTATATCTAAGTTCAAGGCTTTGGCTGCAAAAAATGGAATACTATAGATAATTAACAATTTAAAAAAATTTATAAATGTTGATTTCACAAGAACTTTTTTATTGTTTTGAAGGTTTAATAGTTCTGTTCTAAAGCTTTCCAAAGAATTACATAGTTTTATTGATGTTTCTTTATAACTTTTAATAAATCCTATTTTATTTAATCCCTTAATTACAGTTATCGATAAAAAATTTTGTAATTTCTTTGATTTCGAGCAAAGAAATAAACCACAAATAACAGAAACATTTACTATAAAACCAATTATAGCTAGATAGAAAAAGTTAAAATAAATAGCTTGATATATCCTATATCTAAATAGCATTATTATTGCTGTGAATCCCACCAAAACACTTTGGTACACAATAAATGCCATCATCAAAATACTAGCCGAGTTTGCAGGGGTTATTCCCTGTTTATTAAATATATAAACTTGGGCGAATTGACCTCCACTTGAAAAAGGAGTTATACCACTAAAAAAAGTTCCACAAATTGAATTTACAAACCCTTGTTTATATGTGTAGTTTGGATTATATAATTTGCCGAATGAATATAAATTTATGCCGTCCAATATAAAATAAACACCCATTAAAATTACTAAAATGCTTACCCAAAATGGTGATAAGCTCAAAACTAAATTTATTGGAATTTTATTTTTACCGTTAAAAGTAACATATATAACTATCCGTTCTATAACTAAAATAACCATCATATTTATAAAAAGCTTTTTGCTTTTTTTCTTAGTCATCTAATATCCTCTTTATGCGCTTAATATTTTATTATATACATCAAATAATTGTTCACCAATTTTTGATATTTGTTTTTGTTCGGCGACTGAATACCCATTATCTGCAAGTGATGGATATTTGCCGTTTTCTATTTTTTTTATTATTTCCACAAAATCTGATATTGATTTTGCTTTATAACAGTTATGTTTATCTTCTAGCCAATCTGAAAAAACAGGTATATCTCTCAGCAAAACATTACAACGACTTGCCAGTGCCTCTAAAACAACTATACCTTCCGTTTCCTCTCTAGAAGGAAAAAAGAATATATTACTTCTTCCATAAGCACCTTTTATTAAATCACCTTTTACATATCCTGGCAAGCAAACATTTGCTGGTAGATTTTTTAATAATTTTCTAATTTTTCGTGTTGGATTAGATAATTTAATATCACCAAACCACATAAATTTATATTGAGGCAACTGCTTTGCAACAGAAATAAATGTATCAAATCCTTTTCTTTCAAACAGCCAACCAACAGAAATTATTAAAAAATCATCATTTTTTATGTTGTATTCATGACAAAATAAATCTATTTGACTTTTATTCGGATTAAATTTTTCCATATCTATGCCATTAGAAATTGCATATATTGGAACTTTTATCCCATAGGATTCTAATAATTTTTTTGAATAATTTGTAGGGGTAATAATACTATCTGCTTTTTTATATAAATTTACAATCCATATTTTATAAAGACCTGATAAAGCATTGGAAAACATAAAGGAATTTTTAAAATCTTCCTGTGTGCTATGTGCATGATAAATAACCTTTTTGCCATTTTTCTTCGCTTGTCTTATCATTTTTAAACTATCAGGCCAAAGAGTATTTATATGTAAAATATCATAATCTAAATCGTTTTTATTAGTAGTATAGGGTATATTCATCAAATTTAAAGCTTCTTTTTGATGAGAAAAAGCTCGTCCTATACCGGATTTCTTTATCAAATTTTCTTTTCCAAAATATAGTTTAACCTTCATATCACTAACTCCCTCTTATATTT
>JAHHTS010000186.1 GCA_020024475.1 Oscillospiraceae bacterium | reverse complement strand
TTGGTTCTCCCTATATTACTGGCTTCTAATTAGAAAGTTATTCCCTGCTTAAATACTATAGTCAAATCACATTCTTTATCATTTTTCACAGATGACATATATTAAATTCATCAGGAGGTGTTATTATGAAAAGTTCTAAATATCATCTATATTTAACCGATACATGATATGAAAGTATTAATAATACTATTGTCAAATTAAAAATAATTTCATAAGCAAATACGAGTACACCTATGATGTCGATAACGCTTTGATAAAAATTGTTTCAGCGAAAAAGAGATTCAAAGTAAAATAAGTCCTCTGTATTGCGCGAATCCAGTCAGATGACTCATTATTTTAATCAGACAAGCTAAGATTTTTATTATTTTCACTATGCCATAGATATATAGAATATATCAGCATAACAACTAGTCCTAATATTAATACTATATTTAGTTTAATAACAAATACTGATAAAAGCGTGTTTATCAGTCCGTGAAAAACACTACAAGCGAAAACACATTGTGTTTTCTTATAAATTGCAGCGAGCCAAAAACTCAATATCACCGCTAAGACTAAGAATAATGAAAATTTCATATTTTGTTGAGATGTTCCTTCCACAAACCAAAGTGGAATATGCCAAATTCCCCAAACTATACCTGTGATGACTGTTGCTATTGAAAAATTGTATTTATTCTCTAAATTAGGTTGCATTATACCACGCCATCCTAATTCTTCTTCACCGCCATATATGAATACGGCTTGGATAAAGACAATTGGGACTAGATACAAAGGTAATTCTGGATTAAATTCCATAGACGAAATGCCAATTGTAGCTATTGCCATAGCAGACAGTATCCAAAAATAAATCATCGATTTTCTTTTGTATTGAAATACAAACTTTTTGAAAGCATTTAAGGTTAATTTTTCACTCATTAAAAACAATGATGCAATTGTTGGTCCAAATCCACCAATAATATGCAAAATGGTACCTATTGGATGTGTGAATGTAATAACATTTAATTTTGTTAGAACGGCAAGGCTAATCCAAGCTGTACCTGTAATAAAAAAAGTAATTATTAGAAAATACATCAAACGGTTTTTCTGCATTTTAAATTTTCACTTCCCCAACTTTAAATTTTTGTGTGTGACACATTCAAATTTTATATTAATTGTACCATATAAACATCAATAAATCAATCTAAGCCATCTGTTTCCGTTCGGGAACAGGTGGCTTTTTGTTTTCCTAAAATTTTTCAACTTTTTCAAAAAACACTCCAACTTTCTACATCATTTTTACAAGATTTATAAGAATTTTCACTGTTAAATTACCAAATCAAAAATAATCTGAGTATTCTACTTATTTATTTTTAAACAACACAATATGTGACATAATTTTACAGCTATGTATTTGTATAATATTAAAGCAACTGCAAGTATTATTTACATATATATCACAAACGGTCTAAATATACGCATACTATATTAAGAGATGTCTCTTAGAAATAACAAATGAAGCCTTAACTTTTTACTTATTACCAAACACAATATACTTCAAAAACAATTATTAGTTTTATAAATAAGATATTTTTCTTTATAGTAAGCATTTTTTTAATTATACGTTTTATTTATATAGATGAATAACCGTATAAATTATCAACAAATACAAAAATTTAGACTTGATTTCTAAGATAACATGTAATGCAATCTGCACTCAAATAAAACACTAAATCGGAAAATTTATCCGATAAAAAAATAATTATAAATACAGTACTTAATGTTCTGTTAGACAGGAAATAGCGACATGGAAAAAACAGCAAAAAAAATTTGGAATATTGTCACAAGTGTAATTGTGGTTCTTGCCGTCTTTATGGCAATTGCCCTAGTTGGTGTTAGACTGATTGGATTTCAGGTCTTCACGGTACTGTCCGGCTCCATGGAGCCAACCTACCATGTAGGTTCTTTAATCTATGTTAAAAAAGCTGATTACAAAAAACTTCAGTCTGGAGATGTTATAACCTTTATGCTCGATGAAAATACTATTGCCACTCATCGTATTGTGGAGGTTATACCTGATAAGACAGATTCATCTATTATAAGATTTCGTACCAAAGGCGATGCTAACGAAACAGAGGACGGCAGTCTTGTTCACTATAAAAATATAGTTGGAACCCCGATATTCTCCATTCCAAAACTTGGATATATTATAAACTACATACAAAATCCTCCAGGAATATATGTTGCAATTTCTGTGGGCTCTCTCTTACTGCTTTTGGTGTTTCTGCCTGACTTATTGAGTAAAGAAAATAAAAATGAAACTACGAAAAAAGTATATATCAAAAATAAATAGTAATCTGTCACTTATGATTAACGTAATTATAAGAGAACTTATTTCAGAGGTGACGCCGAAAGGCTCCCAATATAAATTACACACAATTAAAGGAGGACAAAATCATGAATGCCAAAACTAAAGTTTTTAGTTTGTTGATTACTGCTGCACTACTCGTAACCACAACCGTATTCGGCACAATGGCATACCTGACAGATGCTGATGATGTTGTCAACACATTCACCGTTGGGTCTGTTGCTATCCAGCTAGATGAAGCTGATGTGAAATTGGATGGCAGTTACGAAACAAATCACGACAGCCGTGTTAAAGCCAACGACTACAAACTGATACCTGGTCACAACTACATCAAGGACCCTACTGTTACTATTCTAAAAGACAGTGAAAAATCATATGTTCGTATGCTGGTAACAATCAGCAATGCGAGCGCACTGAAGGAAGTGTTCGGTGCTGAATTACCACTGGAAACCTATGTTGAGGGTTGGGACCCTACTATATGGGTTGCCAATGGTATTACTAATGATACCGATAGCAACACTATAACTTACGAGTTTCGCTATAAGGACACTGTTACTGCTCCTGACTCTAATGTTATTCTAGATGACCTGTTTGAAAGTTTCACTATTCCAGGAACAGTTACAGGCGAACAACTAGCAAAACTCAAGAATACAACCATTACCGTGGTTGCTCACGCAATTCAAGCTGATGGCTTTACTGACGCCAATACTGCTTGGGCTGAATTTAATGCAAAATAATTTGATATAACCGGCTGTGTCGATTATACGAAGTTCTGCATGCAATCATCTTATTACATACTACTAAAGAAAGGAGGAAAACGACATGAAGAAGAAAACTTTAACATTGGTTTTATCTCTTGTTTTTGTTTTAGTTGGTGTCGTAGGAGGCACTATGGCTTGGCTTACTGCTGATGCTCCGGATGTTGTTAACACATTCACTGATAGTGACATCAACATTACCCTGACTGAAACCACAGGTACAGAATATAAGATGGTTCCTGGCTACACAATCAGCAAAGACCCTAAGGTTACTGTTGA
>JAHHTS010000185.1 GCA_020024475.1 Oscillospiraceae bacterium | reverse complement strand
AGGAAAGCGGCAGTTATGCTTATGGCTATGATGCACTGGGCAGGCTTTCGGAAATCCAAAAGGACGGGCAGATGCAGACCCGGTATGGGTATGATGCCTTTGGAAACCGGACATGGAAAGAGGGAAGCGGGGAAAGGACTTCTTATCAGTACAATGCCCTGAACTAGATGGTAAGCGAAAGACAGGGAGGAATCCGAAGAGAGTATGGATATGATAAGAGAGGAAACTTAACAGGCATTCTTGAAAACGGGGCCTGGAAGAAGCCGTATGTCTATGGTGCAATCAACCGTCTGGAAGAAGCAGTGGATGCGGCAGGGAAACAGGCAAGGTACCAGTACAACGGACTGGGACACCGGGTAGGAAAGCAGGAAGACATTATACCAAAGGAAAAACTGGAGAAACTGGACCCGCAAAACAGGATCGGTATGGAAGTTTATATCTCATCCATTTGATAATAAATATGATACGCAATATATAGGAACATTTGACGTAGGATGTTCTATTTTTGGACAAATAACCGATGCAGAAACGGTATATGATTTAGAAGGAAATGGAGAATCTGTTGGGGGTTCAGCAGCTTTGGGCGGATTATTTGGGTTAGATGGGATAAATTTTGATGAGGATAATGAATTAGAAGGTGGAAGTATACAAATAGGAGGCGGATTTGGTATAGACAATCATATTATAAATTCATATACAGATACATTATTTTCTTTTAATATAATAGAGAAATGGAATAGTATAAAAAAGGCATTAGGCTTTGAAAACAAATGTGATAATTAGGAGGAGCGAATAATATGGGGAAAAAATATAGAATAACACTTCCAATGTCAAAAGAAAAACTTTTGTATTTACTAAATCAAACCACCCAAAATTTAACTATACAAAATCAAGCATATAGAAAAACCACATTAGCAAATTATGATAAAGAAAAGGAGACTTTATTTGTAAGTTATGCAGCAGGGAGTATGAATGGAGGAGGGTGGGAAATGCTAAGGGTAAAATTAATGGATCATGTAGAAAATGTTGTTTTAGAAGGGGAATTTGTGGTGTTGCCACATATAAAAAAAGGAGCTCAATTTTTTTTAATTATTATGATGATTCTTGGAGTATTTTTTTCGCAAGGAGATTTTCTATTATTAGGAGAAATATTAGTGATTTTTATTATTCCATTGCTGTTATTGTACAAAAACTTACCCAAAATAGTTGGAAATGAAGAAGGACGTGAATTAGTTTTAAAGTATTTTGCGAATGAGTTGAATGGGAAAATTGAAGTGTTGGATGATTTGGAATAAAAATCATTATGTGTTAATGATACAATTAAAATATATTGCGTCTATTAAGAAAGGGATTAAAGATGTAGGAAATGTAATCAATAAAGGGGTTCAAAAAGTTTGGAAAACAGGAAAGGCAGTTGGGAAATGGGTAGTAGAACACAAAGAGGATATTCTTAAGGTTGTGAATCAATATATAATCGGTACAGATACTACAATATACACAACAGACTTGTTGGGAGGAGAATTTGCAATAACAACGCATGAAGGTGGAAATATATTTGTAACTAAAAGAAATTCAGAGTTTAGATATGAGGGATGGTCATTAAATTTAAATTGTCTTGTGCCTGTGCTGGACACAAAATTATCAGGTAAAAGCTGGAATCCATTCACATGGAAAATACAATCGCAAATCAAATATACAGATATAGATACAGGAGTCCCTGTAAAAGGAGGAGGATATATAAAAAAAGATGGAGTTGGCATAAATGGAAGTTATTCAGGGACATCAGGGAACATGCCTATTGAATTACCAAGTGGTATAGGAGTTGACGATTTTGCAAGTATAAATTGGTCGCTGTCCTATGAAAAGGGATTTGCAAATTGGAGACAAATTGGTGAAGGTGTCATAAGTTTAGCAGCTATTTTTGCAATTGTAGTGTTTGTTGCGGATAATTTTATAGGTATTGGAGCAGCTGATGATTTAGCATTAATTCCATTGTTGGGATATGTAACCAGTAGAATACCAGCGTTAGGAGAAATGCTTCAAAACATGTTTCCGCAAATTGCTCTATCATGTGTTAACTAACGGGAGGTATCGATGAAAAAAATAACAAAGCGAATAATTAAGATGATAATACTTATTGTTGGAGTGGGAATGCTTGTATTCTTCGGACTATCTATTATAGTCACGTTGACAAAAGACATAGATAGCGAAGTTCAAAGTAGTGTTATTAAATATGAGGTGAAAGAGAAAAAAAAATATGTTCCTCTGAATCTGCTGAATCCAGAAGAAATTCAATATAAAGAGGAAAATACTCCTGACGATCAATATAAGGATTCTTTGGGAGAGGCAATGAAAAATCCAGAAATAAAAATCAAAGTAGAAGAGGAATATACAAGGAATATTGATAAAGTTATTAAAGAGTTTAGAAGTAAAGAATATGTTTCTTTATATTACATATCAGAAAAAGATGATTCAGAAAAAGCAGTTACATTTGCAAAGTTTAAAATTAAAGAGATAGATAATCAGGAGAAATATTTATTTCTTATAAAAACTACTAATATTGTTACAAAAAATGCTAGATATGTAGGAGATACAAAAAGTGGAATTAGGTCTCAGCTTATATTAAGTGATACATTACAGGATCTAAATGTTCGTCCAGAGGAAACGAGATTTGTTTATGGTGTTGTTCATGATAAAGACATCTATGGTTTAGAGGTTGAGGGGCAAAAACCAGATGAAATTATCTATTATGATATGTTTGGTAAAGACTGTTTTTTATGGTATTACACGAATCTTAAAAGTGATTTTTCAGGAGATACATTATCATATGTGATAAATAAATGAAAAAAAAAGGCTGTTTCACAAATAAAGTGGATAACTAATTCCATAAAGAAAACGAAATTGGATAGATAAAATTTAAGGTGAAGTAACATTGTGATAGTCAAATTATACATTCAAGAAATGTTTGGAAGACGGAGAGAACAATCACCAAACCAAGATTGAAGACATATTTGAATGGATTTGTATGAGTGAAAGCAAAAATGATGTGTGATGGTACAACTTAGTTCATGAAACGAATGGAAAAAGAAGGAAAAAAATATATTTCCAGAAAAAAGACAATTAGAGAGTATTTTAGTTTAAAGAAAGAGGGAGATATTCAAGTATTCTAAATAATCAGCGTGTTAATGAAGATACGATTTTTCCTTAAAAATGGAAAGCAGATAAATATTGAAAAGTATGTAGAGTATGGGGACTACAGGCGGTGCATTTACCGGAGGAATTGGAAATGTTCTTTTAGGAGGCAAATTTTCATCAGCCGAATGTATTATGTCCCATTACTAAAAGAAAGGAAAATGTGATGTTTTAGCTTCTATAAACATCATACAAGAAAAA
>JAHHTS010000184.1 GCA_020024475.1 Oscillospiraceae bacterium | reverse complement strand
ATTTTAGGAGGAATCTTATGTTTAAAAAAATAGCAGTGCAAGGTAATGCTTTTTATAGCGAAAATTTCGATAATGTAAAATATATAAAGAATGGGTTGTTTTGTATAGACGAAAAAGGTTTTATAGAAGATGTTTATAATAAAACGGATAAAAATTATGAATTTGTTAGAGAAAAATATCTTAAACATGGAAAGTTAAAAATTTTATCAAAATCCGAAGTAATTTTACCAGGATTTGTGGATTTACATAATCATGCATCACAATGGCCACAAGCCGGTACGGCATTAGATAAACCACTTGAAGACTGGCTAGGCGAATACACATTTCCTCTTGAATCAAAATATAAAAATTTAGATTTTGCAAACGAAGTTTATACGGATATTATTAATGCTACATTGTCATACGGAACTACCACAGCGCTTTATTTTGCAACAGTCGACAGAGAACCATCCGTTCTACTTGCTAGATTGTGTGGTGAAATAGGACAACGAGGACTTGTAGGTAAGGTTGTTATGGATGATCACGTGGCAAATCCTGAATTTTGTAGAGATGTTTCTTCAATTGAAGCTGTAAAGGAAACAGAAAAATTTATTGAAGAAGTTCTTAAATTTAAAGATACTTACAAACAAAAGATTTATCCAGTTATAACTCCTAGATTTATTCCAAGCTGTACAGATAAATGTTTAAAAGAGTTAGGTAAGATAGTTAATAAGTATAATATTCATGTACAAACACATTGTAGTGAAAGCGATTGGGAACATGGATTTGTTAAAGAAAAATATGGTATAAGTGATACAGAGGCACTAGATAGATTTGGATTTCTTACAAATAAAACTATATTGGCACATGCACCATTTTTATCTGATGATGATTTGAAAATTATTTCTAAAAGAAAGTCTAGTATTGCTCATTGTCCCATATCAAATGCTTATTTTGCAAATTCTGTGCTACCTTTCAAAGATTTTTATACAAAAGGTGTTAACATAGGTATGGCAACTGATATTTCAGGTGGATACAGTCCAAGTATATATAGTGCAATTAGACAGTCTGTAATATCTTCTAGAATGCTCAATGAAGGTGTTAATCCATCTTTGCAGTTTGATAAAAGAGGAAGGGCAAATTCTGCTATAACGCTAAATAATGCATTTTATTCCGCAACTGTTGGCGGTGGTATCGCTCTTGATTTACCGATAGGAAAGTTTGAAAAAGGATATGCTTTTGATGCACAGATTATAGATTTAACTAAAAATATACCAACCTATTATCCTGAGAAAAATGAAACGGATTTACTGCATAAAATTCTTTTGCTTTCAGAGTCCAATAATATAAAAGAAGTTTGGGTGCAGGGAGACCGAGTAAAATAAAAATATCCGATGTGAAAAATCACATCGGATATTTTTGTTTATTTATTCAATTTCTAATTTTTTTGACGCTGGTAAAACTTTAGCTTTCTTTGGAAGTTCTAGTTTCAAAACACCATCAGAATATTTAGCTTTAATATTCTCGGTATCAATTTCGGACACATCAAATTGTCTCATATATGAACCATATGAACGTTCTATATGAACGATTTTATTCTTTTCTTCTCTTTCTTCAACTTTAGAATGTCTAGATGCTTTTATAGTCAATGCATTTTCTGTTATGTTAATGTCAATGTCTTTTTTATCAAAACCTGGAAGATCCGCTTCTAATAAATAGTGATCGCCTTCATCAATTATATCTGTTTTAAATTCTGATAAATCTTTTGTTGTAAAGAAGTTATCAAACGCATTGCCAAAAAAGTTTTTTTCGAAATCTTCCATTTCTTTAAATGGGTTATAACTATTCATCTGATTGTTATTTCTACGCATAAGGTCAAACATAATCTATACCTCCAAAAATATGTTGATTAAATATTTATTATGTCGTCCTTTAAAATTTTCATCCGACCAGGTCGGCTATCGGTCGGAAATATTTAAGGTTCATTTTTCATCATCTCTTTTTTCTTCCTTTTACAGTTATAATTATAGATATGATATGTGTATAAATTGTACTGAATATGTGTTCAAAAAGTTAAAAATTAGCAATCACAACACAAGAGTGCTAATTTGAATACAAAAGACAGTTGTAATAATTGATTTTATATCAATCGGAATAAAATTAATTTTTGGTTAGAATTTCGATTATCTTATCATAGTTTTCAGGTACATGTGGAAAAGTACAATTTTGACATGATTTTATTTTTTTGTTATTAACTTGAACATATTCAAAACTTCCTGGACAGTTTTTCATTCTATACATAGGACAGTAACAAAACAAGCAGTTAAAATTATCAATATTTTCATGGCAAGGAAAATATTCGCATTCATGATTTTCAAAAAATTTATATGAATTTTTCATTTTTTACCTCATTAGATATTATTGATATATAATATAACATTATATAATGGTGTGTTGTCAATATAAATATAAAGTATTATAATTATTGAAATAAACTATGGAGAAAATTATGAAAACTATTGTACCAAATTATTATAAAAATTTTAAATGTCTAGCAAGCGAATGCAAGCATAACTGTTGTATTGGCTGGGAAATAGATATAGATGATAAAACATTAAAATACTACAAATCATTAAAAGGAAATTTTGGCAAAAGACTTTCTAATAAAATATTAACACAAGATGGTGTTAGTTATTTCAAAATGGATGAAAATCGTCGTTGTCCTTTTTTGAATAAGAATAATCTTTGTGACCTCATGCTTAATTTAGGATTTGATAAAGTAAGTGATGTTTGTCATGAACACCCACGATTTAAAAATTTTTATTCAGACAGATTAGAAATAGGATTAGGACTATCATGTGAGGAAGTTGGAAGGATAATTTTATCCGAAAAAGAAAAAGTAAAATTTATTATATTAGAAGATGATGATGAATTTTTGTGTGAAGATGAAGAAGAATTTTTAGATTTTAGAAATGAAATTTTTATGATCTTACAAAATAGAGAGTTTCCAATTGAAGAGAGATTAAATAAAATTCTTAAGTTTACAGGTGCAAGGTTACCGAATAAAACAATTGATGAATGGATTAATATTTTCTTTTCTCTCGAGAAGCTTAGTGATGATAGAGATACATTGTTAGATGAGTTAAAAAATATAAAAAAAGAAAAATTTGAATTACCTTTTTGTGGAGAATTTGAAATATGGTTTGAACAAATTTTAGTTTATTTTGCATTTAGACACCTAACAGATGGATTAGATGATGGTAGAATGAAACAACGAATTTCTTTTATAGTTTTAAGCTATTTAGCTATAAAGTATTTAGTTATTACTAAATATCAATTAAAAGGGAAAACTACTATTGAAGATATGATTGAAATATGTCGAATTTACTCTTCTGAGATAGAATATTGTCCTGAGAATATAGATAGA
>JAHHTS010000183.1 GCA_020024475.1 Oscillospiraceae bacterium | reverse complement strand
GAGCGCGTGACTGTTAATCACGATGTCGTTGGTTCGAGTCCAACTTGGGGAGCCATAAAAACCACAATCAATAAGATTGTGGTTTTTATTTAAAACATACCCAGTGCCAATAGCACTCAGGACCCACCTGTTCCCATGCCGAACACAGAAGTTAAACTGAGTAGTGCCGAAAATACTTGGATGGAGACATCCTGGGAAGATAGGGTGGTGCTGGCATTTTTATTTGCGTTTTATATTTAATCTTCAAAATATTATTGTCGATGTTTTTTATTTTCTCTAAAACCATTTTTTAAAGGTGTATTTTAGTCAAAAATTTAATTAATTTTCAATAATTCTCTATACGATACGATATTATTAAATCAGAAGAAATATGTGTTTTCGAACAAAGAAATAAATGATAATATATCTATTATTGTGGTATTTTGTGTATCATTTTTGATATCGAAAACTAAATCCTTAAATATAATATTAAAAAATTGATAAAATGATATGCATAGAGAATTAAGTTTTATACAAGCAACGATAAAAATATACAGAATTAAGTAAATAAAAATTTATATGTGTATATAAATATTTTATCAGATATTAATTGGTAATATAATTCAGATGATAAAAAGACGTAAAAACTAAACTTTATTGTTACATAGTACCGAAACAATACAACCATAAAACACCAAAAGCAATTATAATATGAATTTAAAAAATATGAGATATAATACTTATAGATGAAAAATTCAAAATGGTTATATATTTTTTGATTTACTATATGAGTATTGCAGAAAGTGTAAATTGTTAAGATGATGATAAAATAAGAAGTTGGTATCTAGATTACCAATTAAATTCGAAATATAAATTTTTTATATCAGTAACTTTAGATTTTAATTGTAATGAAAAATGATATTTAGATTCTGGTAGTAACTATATACAAAAAGAGAAAGCCATATAAGAATTTCGAAATTTCTAAATGTACAAATCCTACTGATTAAAAAAGTGATTTAGCTTATAGATGATAAAAAAGAAAATGAAAAAATATAATAAATGATATAATATAAAAAATATTGGGTACATTGCACATTATCCAGGATGTCGTGATAATTTTTTTGTAGGCATTAAAATTAAAATCATTTTTTCGTTATACATGCAGTAAAGATTGTTTATTTATATCTAGAAATTTTATATTGCGATAATTTAGTGCATATAGATATATTATTAAATATAACCATAAAGGAAACAAGTAATTGTGACGCTATTCCTTTGAAAAAATATAAAGAGTGCGATGTAGATGGCAATTCTTGTTATGTGATTAAACAAGTGTGTGTTTAAAAAGTAACATCAATTTTTACTATTTTATTAAGTAGATTTAATAAGAAATTTTATAAAACAAAAAGCCCACTTTTAAGTGGACTTTTTGTTTTTATATCAAATCTTGGAGAGATTATAGGAGTGCAAATTTTAGCCTAAAGCAATATCGAGAATCATCATAATTGTGAAGCCGATTGAAAAAAATATTGTGCCTAGATTTGAATGATTACCTTCACTCATTTCAGGAATAAGTTCTTCTACAACAACATATATCATGGCACCAGCTGCAAAACCCAAAGTATATGGAAGAATTGGTAAAACTATTTCAGCAGCCATTATTGTAAGGACTGCTCCTATAGGCTCAACTATACCCGATAATACACCATAAACAAATGATTTCGATTTTTTTACGCCTTCAGAATGAAGAGGCATAGAAACAATCGCACCTTCTGGAAAGTTCTGGATAGCTATACCTAACGATAGAACCATAGCAGCAGCCATGGTAATTGAAGTATCACCTGACAAAAGCCCAATCCATACAGCACCTACCGCCATACCTTCTGGAAGGTTGTGAAGAGCAACTGCAAAAACTAAGAGCATAGTTTTACTGAAGTTGCTCTTTGGACCTTCAAGTTGGTTGTCTAGATGAATGTGGGGAATAGATTTGTCCAATATAAGAAGAAATATTATACCAAACCAAAATCCTACTGTGGCAGGGATAAAAGCGAGTTTACCCATATCTGAAGAATAATCCATGGCTGGGATGAGTAAGCTCCATATTGACGCGGCAACCATAACGCCACCGGAAAAACCTGTTAATATTCTCTGCAAAGTTTTATTCATATTTCCCTTCATGAAGAAAACTGCAGTAGCACCTAAACTAGTACCTATAAATGGAATCATAATTCCTTGAAATACACTATTAGTCATATCTTAACCTCTAAATGATAAAGCTTGTTAAGCAATAGCTTTATTGTTATTTATTATAAGTTAGCGTATGCTAACTGTCAAGAGAAAATATAATTTTTTTACAAAAAAATAGAAATCTTGTTAATTTCAACAAGATTTCTATTTTTATTGGTCGATTAATGGTGCGATTTTTAATTAACCAATCTTAAATCTTTTATTTTCTAATCTAAGTCTATCGGCTATCATTGCAACAAATTCACTATTTGTTGGTTTACCGCGCATATTGTTTATAGTGTATCCAAAATAATCATTTAAAATATCAACATTGCCACGATCCCACGCAACTTCGATAGCATGACGAATAGCGCGTTCAACTCTGGATGCAGTTGTGCAATTTAGCTTTGCAATATCAGGATAAAGTCTTTTTGTAACTAGGCTTATAACTTCTGGGTCATTTACTGCCATAATTATTGATTGCCTGAGAAATCCATATCCCTTAATGTGAGCAGGAACGCCCATATTATGCAATACTTCAGTAACTCTTGTTTCGAGATCATTATTTGTTGTGTTGTTTTGCTTCAAATCAAGAAGTGAAGTGATGCGGTCATAAGCAACTTCAAATGAATATGGTTTTAAAAAATAATAATTGAAACCCGCTTGCATTATTTGGCATACGGTTTCATCGCTGTCAAAAGAGCAAGTAGCAAAAAATAGTTTTGGCGGATTTGCCAACTTAATAGCTTGCTCTCTAACGGCAATTGCGTCAATACCACTTAGAAAAACGTCTGTAAACACTACATCTGGAGTAAATTCTTTGATTTTCTCTAAAATAAGATTACCATCCTTATTACAGAATAAAATCTCTACATTTTTGTCCTCAAAAAAGTGTTTGCATCCTTGGATAATCTGTTGGTTTTGTTCGCAAAATAGAATTTTAAGATTGTTGTTCATTTTATCTCCCCTACGTACGCGATACACAATTTGACAAGTGTCTCTATTAACTATTACAATGTTACCATTTTTTTATATACTTATTCAATAGGAATAAAGTCGGTAAATGTCGAATGGATAAAATTTTATAAAATAAACTAAAATTTATGAATAAAAAATATATAAATCTTCTTGTTTTAATAAATTACAAATCTTGTATTTAAGTATTTTAATGTATGCTTAAATTTATTATAATTTATATTTTGTTTTTTAAATAATGATATATTGTAAACATACGAT
>JAHHTS010000182.1 GCA_020024475.1 Oscillospiraceae bacterium | reverse complement strand
CAGATAGTTGCTCTAAAATGAATTGCAAATATTTTTTGCTCGAGGACATGGTTTTCTCTCTTTCATAATCTGTTCGAAAAATTTTGATTTATCTAACAAAAAATCTTTTGACTATTCTACCACATCCCTATAATTAAATCAATAAAGGCTATATACCCGCTTAATAACGGTATATAGCCTTTATCAATATCATAATTGTTTTGCTAAAGCTTTAAGTAAAGCAGCTGTTTCAGGATTTGAAAGTAACTTTGCTAGAGTTTCAATATCACTTGATTCTTTAGAAGTATCTTTGACATTTTCTTCTTTATCTAACTTTTCGCCATAAGCACCCGTCTTTTCTTTTTCAATAATAGCTTCAAAATTTGGTGTTGGAACTGTAGTTCCTTCTTCTGTTCTAATACCTTTTGTTTGATAGAACTGTTCCTCAAATTTTTGGGCATTATAGCGTCTATCTTCGTCTATGATATGCGAATATACATCAGCTATCATATCAAGCTGAGCGTGTCTAGAATCGCCTTGTACAGACTTCATATCGCCACCATTCCATTTAAGTTTATAGGTGATACTAGCGTGTCTAAAACTATGGAATACAACTTTAGGAAGATCATGTTCTTTGATGAGTTTGTTCAAAGAATTTCTAATAACACTATTTTCAACCGGTTTTCCATTTGGATGGCAGAATACTAAGTTGAAATCATTATATTCAGCTCCATATATTTCTTTCATCTCTTCAATCTGTTTTTTCTTTTGTTGAAGCATTTTAACAACGGTGCTAGGGATAAATACTTTTCTAATACTTGATTTTGTTTTCGGTGCTTTAAGAACTAAGACTGTTGTATTACTGATGTCATTCTCAGGAAAGGTCATAATAACATCCTTTTGATTCGATTCACTCATTACAGATTTCTTTACTCTTTGTTCTTCTTTATTTACCCATAGAGAACAACTGTTATTGGCAACTGCTTCATCTGATATATCTATACAATCCAAAGTCAAAGCAAGCATTTCTCCCAATTACCTGCCACATACTACTTTAGAGATTTCTTCAAAAATAGAATTACTTCTGCTAGAATTGGATAGGAATTTTATGTAGATGTAGTGGGTGGAATATATCCTATTATTACTCTTGCAGGAACTAAAGCATCTGATGGGTATATTTGCGTTTAATCACAAGTATATAATGTACGAATGGCTACTCATACGAGCAGCCATTTTTTTAATATGTTGGAATACCATATTGATAGATTATACTACTTCCAACTGAATATTGTCTAGCACGACACATATCTCCTGAATTACCTTCACAGTATAGACAACTCTATTTTCACATTTCTCAACAATACCAACATGATCAGTAATGCCATCATATTCGTGAATAAGGAAATAGAAATGAATATTTTTTATGTGAAGGTGCCTTGACATAATTCTGCTTCATATGATAATATGCTAATGTAAAGGTTGTTTTACACAATCATAAAGGAGGTTATGATGAAAAATAGAGTTGAAGAATTACGAAAAAGCCTCTCAATGAATCAGGATGAATTTGCAAAGAAAATACGTGTATCCCGACAAACAGTAAGTTCAATTGAAAATGGAAAATACAATCCATCTCTTGAGCTGGCATTTATCATTGCTGATTTCTTTGAAAAAAAGATTGAAGAAGTTTTTATATTTGAAAGGAATGAAAAAAATGAAAAAAAGTAATTTAACAATAGGTATTCTTTACTTATTATTTGGTATTGGATGTATGGTTTTAGCTTTACTAATGGGCGATAAGTTAAATGGTTTAGATGGTCTACTATTTGGCTTTGGTGGAGCTGGTATTGGATCGGGAAGTATTGTGATTTATAAATATTTTTACTGGACATCTGAAAAACATAAAAAAGAGTATAGCGATAAATTAGAGAATGAACAAATTGAATTACACGATGAACTGAAGGAAATGTTACGAGCCAAAGCAGGGCAATACACTTATATTCTCGGATTGGTGGTCATTGCTGTTTCTATGCCTATTTTTGTAGTATTTGATGCATTAGAAATATTTATGATGAATAATCTTAAATTTATAGGTTTTTTATTTGCCTACTTAATATTTCAGATTTTTGCTGGTAATATAATTTATAAATTTTTATTAAAGAAATATCAGTAAAAGTTCTTTTATATATTCTGAAATCAAAAGATTGCTTTAAACCTCATTTTGGGTCTAAATATAGTTAGATTAAATGTACGAATGGCTACTCATATGAGCAGCCATTCTTTTAGGAGGAACTTGCTATTAAGCTAAATATGGTTCGGCAAATAATTTCTAAAGGTAATCAAAGAGTTCCCCAAACAAAAGGATATTAAGGGATAACTTGTGTTTACCTGCTTGTTATTGAACTGATTACAAGAAGTTCTAGTAAGAGAAGCTAAATCAAAAGAATTTGATATTGTAGAGAAACCAAAAAAACGAAAAGTATATATTCCCTCATTATCACATCCATGGAAACAAGCATCTTTTCAAGCTTATCTAGCTAAACAAAAGCACCGTCAAAATACTGGTGCTAATGTTTAATGTTTTTGGGACATTTGCATTTTTGATAGACTTTATCAAGGTTGTTTTTATCATGTCCAAAAAGGATAAATTTCTATTCACTTTTCAAAGAACATTGATCGCTAATTAATAAAATCATCAATTTATATATTTTCAAACTTTTTCATAAAATTACTTGAATTTTATATAGTTAGCTTTCTTTTTAATATCCTGATTATTTTGAGGAATAGATTTTACACACAAATATTTAATCCATATATCTTTAATCTATTTTTGCTATATACTTTCGACGATAACATCTATTGCATTTTTTGCAAAATTTATCTTTCTTTCACTCACAACCTTATCGCCGTCTGATATCTTTACAGTAGCAATAACCTTTTGATTTTCTTTGGTAGGCTTATCACTTCCCATAAGTGTCGTCCATTCAATACTGATATCTGATTCAGAAATATCTTTATCATATTTCAATGTATATTCTTTATCTTCAAAAAATTCTGTGTTGTCTGTAGCTGTTACAACAATCGTATGATCTTTATCTTGATATACTTTTATCTCTAAAACAACCTTATCTTTATCATCTTCTATGTATTCCTCATTTGGAGAAATAATAGATTCACATAGCAGATTTTCTTCAATAATTGGATTTGCATCATTAGAACAACCAGTGATTCCTAGCATAACAATGATTGCAAACAATGTTACTAATACTCTTTTCATACCTATAAACCTCCTATACATTCATAGCATAAATATAGAACCCGCTTTACCAATGGATTTCTGAATCAACGGATTAATTCTGAATTATTATCTAAAACAGAATAATCCTTTTCGTCACACATATCACGCAAATATCTGCGATATAACAGTCCTTCTTTTTCATAAAGGAAATATGAATAATCATCCGGCTTTAATAAATCCCTGTCATGATAAACGGTTAATGTTCCATTTGGATTTTCACTATCT
>JAHHTS010000181.1 GCA_020024475.1 Oscillospiraceae bacterium | reverse complement strand
GAAGAAATATTGGTTTCGTTTTTCAAAATTATAATTTGATTCCAGTATTGAATGTGTATGAAAATGTTACTTTACCCTTAGCATTTGATGAAAGAAAAATAGATGAAAAATTTATGAACGAAATTATTACAGCACTTGGAATAAAGGATAAAATCTATCAAATGCCAAATACTTTATCTGGGGGTCAGCAGCAACGGGTTGCAATAGCAAGAGCTATGCTAACAAGACCTGCGATTATACTAGCAGATGAACCTACGGGTAATTTGGACTCAAAAACAAGCAAATCTGTGATTGAATTAATGAAAAATATGGCTGAACGTTTTCATCAGACTATAATTATTGTAACTCATAATGAAAATATAGCAGAACAATCGGATCGCATTATACGGATTGAAGATGGGGTGGTTTGTAAGGAGGAAGGAGAATATGAAAAATGATAGGTACAATGTTGTTTATAAATTAGCAGATGCATATTATAAAAAAAGTAAAGCTAAAAATAGCATCTTAACTTGTGCAATAGCAATGTCAATCTTTTTGATTTATAGTGTATTTGCTATTATATCTGGAAAAATGGATGCAGACTATTTACTGTACGCGAGGAATGGAGGAGAAATTACAAGTACATATTTGGAAAATGCGTCAAAAGAGCAGTATGAAAACATTAAAGAATTAGATTATATTCAAGAACTGGGGATTAAAAAATATGTAGGATATGCCAAAGTAAATCAAATGGATGAAGGTATCGTCGAATACTTAGATAAGACAGGATTTGAGAAGTTAGTAAAGCCAGCATATACTGAAATACATGGGAAATATCCGGAAAAAGTAAATGAAATCATGCTTCCCATGCGATGGTTGAGAGAATATGGTATAGATAATCCTAAAATAGGTATGAATATAATTATGCAGATTCGTAACAAAGAAACAGGGGAAGAATACGAAAATAAAGCAATGGTTTTATCGGGATATTATACAGATCATGTGGATTCGGGGATAAATGTACCTATCGCTTATGTATCGTATAAATATTTGAATGAACGAAAGATGGATATCTTCCCAGTAGATGAAATTATGCTTCTCCAGAGCAATTTGTATAATGCTTTTTCGATTGAACAACAGTTATATCAAGATATAGAAATGTTAGATGACCAACAACAATTTATTGGACAAAATACTTTGGCACGTCAGAGCATGGAAGATTTATTTGGTACTTATCTAGTGATGGTATGTTGTATATTAATCATTCTGATAAGTGCTTTTTTACTTATCTATAATGTAGTTAATATTTCTGTAAGAAGAGAAATAAGACAGTATGGGTTGCTGAAAACGTTAGGATGTAGTTTAAAAAAAATAAAAAAAGTAGTAAGATTACAAACTGAAAAAATACTTTTTTGTGGAGTAATTACTGGCGGAATACTGGGAGTGGGGGCAGTTAGAATACTTTTACGCGGGACTTTGGAAAGATTATTCTTAAAAGGAAAAGGAGAGGCAGATAGTGTATCTACTTTTTATTTGGGATATTTATTACTTGCAGTAGGAATTGTATCCTTAACGACTATTTTTGCAACAAATTTAGCAGTGAAAAAGATTGTACGTCTAAGTGCAGTAGAAAGTATGAGATATTCTGAATATAGTAGATGCATTTCTGCACATCATACACATCCTACACATCCTACGAAAGGGACATCTATATTATGGATGGCTTGGAGAAATGTAAAAAGAATACCTACAAAGTTTATAATTTCTATATTTTCACTGTGTATAGGATACACAGCAGCATTGGGGGCATTAGTTATTACTGTTGGAACTGATACAACTAATAACATACTGAAGAATCCGGATTTCAAAATTTCTAGTGTTATAGAGATGCACATGATATCAGAATATATACCAAAAGAATACACGGATCAGACACCAGTAATTCCTGAAAATGAGATTGAAGTGATAAAAGCTATTGAAGGTATAGAAAAGGTTAATCTTTCAAAAGGTGGGTTTGCAGTAATACATCCGCAAGAAGATAAAGCATTAAGTCCAAAGATGAAAGCTAGCATGGGAAATAGTAGAGAAGAGTTTGCTACGCTACAAATTGTTGATCAAAAATACATTAAGGAATTGGAAAAGTATGTCCAAAAATATAAAATGCCAGCAGATATAGAAACTCTAAAAAAAGGAGAAGGTGTTATTTTACTGCATCATCATGAATTATCACCTGTACTGGAGCAAGAGGTAAAAAAAATCCAGGGAAGTAACATTAGCTTTTATACTTTAGATTCTTATGGTAAGAAAGGGAATGAAAAGATTAAACTGGGAGAGATGAAATGCGTTGGATATATGGATCTGAAAAATAAACATTTTCCAAATTTACAGATGACTACAAACGGAACAAATATTGTGTATTTTATAATATCTCAAAAAGGATTTGAAAAATTAGGAATGGATGAAAAATATTTTGCGATTTCATTAAAGGTTGATCCGGTAAAAGAACCAGTTATAAAACAAAATGTGGAGAAGTTAGTGCAAAATGTCAATAAGAAATCACAAGAATGGAATCAATTGCTTTTATATAGCAATTCTGAACTTTTGGCATCAGCACAGAATTATATAAAGGTAACTAATTTAATTTTAGGTACATTGGGAATCATTTTGCTTGCCATAGGTATAATGAATTATTGGAATACGATTATAACAGGGATACAAACTCGCAAACATGAGTTAGTTATGATGGAAAGTATTGGTATGACAGGCAAGCAATTGAGGATTCTTTTAATTGCAGAAGGTATTTGGCATTGGGGGATTGTCATTCTTTTGGTAGGTACAGTTGGCTATGGGATACTTTGGTTAATGGGGAAGAGCATCAAGAAAGAATTGGTATATTTTAGATTTTATTTTCCATGGAAATTATTTCTAATTTTGGCCATAGTTCTTCTGATAGTTACAATTTTAATAGCAGAGTTAATATATTATGAGACCAAGAAAGGAAGTATTGCTGAACGTTTAAGACTAGATGTAGAATAGAGTGTGATAAAGCCATTGAAAATGATGGAATAAATCTTTTATTTTTTAATATATACCAGAGAGTATTTGAATGATGCAATATAGAAAAATCTTTCGATAATCTAAACGATACTCTGCCCGTATTGTGCTATAATTCATCCAGTATTTCGAAATTTATAACTAAGAATATAGTGAAAGCTGGCGTTCTTTAAATCATTCGAAGAAAGAACACCAGCTTATAGGTGTAAAAAGGCATACTTTAACACATCCAAAAAACAAGATAGAAAAAATTTTGAGTTTTCAAAATTTACGCATTTTTCAAAGGAAATAAACGTCTTTCTGTTTTTCCTTTTTGTATCTTATTATGAAGTTTATTTATATTTCTTGCCATTGCAAGTAAAATACTTTCAGTGAGAACGTTTGATGCACCTCGGCTTAAATATCTTCGAAACTGCATATCCTGTTGCAATTCACCAAAAGATCCCTACGCTTGAATCCTTCTGTTTATTCTGAGAA
>JAHHTS010000180.1 GCA_020024475.1 Oscillospiraceae bacterium | reverse complement strand
CTATGGTTTCCAATAAAACTTTTCAAGTTGTTTTTGCATTTTTTTTAAATATTTAACATAAATTTCACCTCATAAATAAAATATACCACGAAAACAACTAATAAGCTATACTAATATTCAAAGAAACTATAAAATTGATAATTATATAATAAACGCAAATATCTAACAAGTATATAATTTTATCAGCAATATAAATATTTTATGATTCCTTGCTCAAAACGAGAACAGGATAAATTGTTGCCATTAATAATTTAAAGTAAAAAAATAAAAAAGGCTGAAATAATCAGCCTTTTTTCTATAAGATTATTATACGAATTTTGTACGAACTTTTTATGTAATTATATGTGATTATTTGTGATTAAAAAGAAGTCATAAAGTAAAGAAAAACCCAGTAAAATAGAGGCTTTTCTCTAATTTACTGGGTTTTATCTGTGGCGGAGAGAGAGGGATTCGAACCCTCGGTACGGAATTACCGCACACCCGCGTTCCAGGCGAGCACCTTAAACCGCTCAGACATCTCTCCGTAAGTTTAATGCTTAAACATTATACAATTTTTTTAATATATTGTCAATAAAAATATATTCTAATATAATAATTATATTCATAATAATTATATAATGATATAAAAGTATTTTAAATGTGTTAAAATAATTTGTGCAATTTAACTACAAATTTGTAAATAATTTGTGCAAAATGATATTAAGAAAATAAAATTAAAACGCAAAATATCTTGTTAAAATAAATGATTTTAATTATTAAACTAATTTTATTATCTGTAAAAAGGAAAAATATTATTTTTTTCTTAAATTGTGCAAAACTATTTACACAAGTAAAATACTTTGTTAGAATGAAAGTAATAAATAGGTTCGCAAAATTTGAACCAAACGTGTAATTATTTCGGAGGATTATTATGAATTATCGTTTAGAAAGTGACTCAGTAGGCGAAAAACAAGTACCAATTGATGCATACTATGGAGTACAAACACTGCGTGCGTATGAAAATTTTAATATTACAGGTTACAAACAGCCAAAGGTTTTGATTGAATCTTTAGCACAAATTAAAAAAGCTTGTGCTATAACTAATGAAAAAGCAGGGACTATAGATTCTAATATAGCACATGCAATAGTTTCTGCTTGTGATGAAATTATTGCTGGTAAATTTCATGACCAGTTTATAACTGACCCTATTCAAGGCGGTGCTGGTACTAGTGCAAACATGAATGCAAATGAAGTTGTTGCAAATATAGCATTAGAAAAACTTGGACATGAAAAAGGTGACTACAAATTCTGTCATCCAAACGACCATGTTAACAATGCACAGTCAACAAATGATGTCTACCCAACATCTTTGAAACTTTCTATTTATAAAACTGGTTATGTACTTATTGCAAAGCTTGATGAACTTGAATCAGCACTCATTGTAAAAGCTGATGAGTTTAAAGATGTTCTTAAAATTGGCAGAACACAGCTTATGGATGCAGTGCCAATTACACTAGGTCAGGAATTTAAGGCCTATGCGAGTGCGATTAAACGCGCAAAGAGAATAATCAAAGCCGCACTTGAAGAAATGAAAACAGTAAATATGGCTGCTACTGCTATCGGTACAGGAATAAATACAAGCGAGTATTTCTTTAATAATATAGTTGAAGAGCTTTCAACAGTAACCGGTATAGAGCTTACACAGGCAGAAGATATGGTAGATGGAACACAGAATATAGATGCTTTCTCAGTTGTCTCAGCTTCACTCAAAACTTTGGCAATTTCACTTTCAAAGATGTGTAATGACATTCGTCTTATGAATGGTGGACCAAAGGCGGGTCTAGCAGAAATTACAATTCCTGCTAAACAGAATGGTTCTTCAATTATGCCAGGTAAAATAAATCCAGTTATCCCAGAAGTTGTAAGTCAGTGTTGTTTTGCGGTTATAGGTAATGATATGACAGTAGCAATGGCATGTGAAGGTGGACAGCTTGAACTTAATGCATTCGAACCAGTAGTTTTTCAGCGTATTTATGAATCTATGACAATGTTAACGAATGCTATTGATACACTTATTAATAACTGTATTGTAGGAATTGTTGCAAATGAAGAAAGATGTCATGATTTACTTTATCACTCAACAGGTTTCGTAACAGCATTGTGTCCAGTTCTTGGATATAAGAAGTCAGCAGAAATTGCAAAAGATTTCCTTAAAAATGGAACACCTATTGTTGAAGGCGCTCTAGCAGCTGGTGTCACACAGCAGCAACTTGAGGAAATGCTCAACCCTGATAAGCTTGCACGTCAGTTTGAAAAGAAATAAGGAGTATACTATGGATAAAAGAGAAAGAGCGCTTCAGGCTCATAAAGATTGGCAAGGTAAGATTGAAGTTATTACTAGAGCTAGTATTACAAATAGAGATGAATTAGCAGTTGCCTATACACCAGGTGTAGCTGAGCCATGTTTAGAAATTCAAAAAGACGAAAGCCTCGCCTATGAGTATACTAGAAAAGGAAATCTGGTTGCTGTTATTACGAATGGCACGGCAGTTTTGGGGCTTGGTGATATTGGACCTTCAGCTGGTATGCCTGTTATGGAAGGTAAATGTGCGTTGTTTAAATCATTTGCAGGTATTGACGCATTTCCAATTTGTGTAGATACTAAAGATCCTTATGAGCTTGTTGATGTAATTTATAAAATTTCCAAGAGCTTTGGAGGAATTAACCTTGAAGATATAGCAGCTCCTGCTTGTTTTGAAGTTGAAAGAAGACTTAAAGAAATGTGTGATATTCCAGTATTTCATGATGACCAACATGGTACAGCTATTGTTGTAAGTGCTGCTATGCTTAATGCAGCTAAACTTGTAGGCAAAAAAAATGAAGAACTTAGAGTTGTTCTTAATGGTGCTGGTGCGGCTGGTGTATCAATAGCAAATCTTCTACTTGACCTTGGATTTACAAATATGGTTGTTTGTGATGTTTTTGGTACTATTTATGAAGGTGGTCCAGCTAATACTGATGCACAGAGAGAACTTGCAAAAAGAACTAATAAAGAAAAACTTGCTGGTACATTGGCAGACGCTATGAAAGGTGCAGATGTTTTTGTTGGTGTATCAAGAGCAAATCTAGTTACAGCCGAAATGGTTAAATCAATGAGTGACAAACCAATTATTTTGGCTATGGCAAATCCTACCCCAGAAATTATGCCTGAAGTTGCACTTGAGGCTGGTGCGTACATTGTTGGTACTGGAAGAAGTGACTTTCCTAATCAAATTAACAATGTACTTGTTTTCCCAGGAATATTTAAAGGTGCTTTGTCAGTAAGAGCTACAAGTATTACGGAGTCAATGAAAATTGCCGCGGCAAAAGCTATTGCTGACACGGTTACAGATGAAGAATTGAATCCTGAGTATATTATTCCAGATATTTTCAATCCAAAAGTAACAGATATAGTTGCAAAAGCTGTAGCTGATGAAGCAGTTCGTCTTGGAATAGCAAGAATTTAATATTATTTAATTAAAACAAGACTATACTTGTATAG
>JAHHTS010000179.1 GCA_020024475.1 Oscillospiraceae bacterium | reverse complement strand
ACAATTCTTCCAAAAATACCTATGCCAAATTCAGTTTGAATGTGTATAACATCAATATTCATCTTTTTCAACGCACGCATAACTCTGAAAGAGTACATTTTACATGCTCGGTATCCATATAAAGCCTGTATTTCCAGACCATGCACTCTCAAAATATTATCATTCACATCATCTTTGTAGTCACTACCCTCAGGCAACATACTTGTCACAACCACAACTTCATGACCATGCTTTACCAATTCTTCTTTCAATATTTTTGTTGAGGTTGCAACTCCGTTTATATCAGGAGCATATGTATCTGAAAAAATTGCAATTCTCATATTTTACTCCAATCTGTTAATTTCTTTATTTGTAGCAAAAGTAATACCACCTATTATAACACCTAAATGATAAGTCATAAACCTCCAAATAAGCAATGTAACAGGTGTACCAATTTTTCCTAAAATTGGGCTGAACAACATGTAATAAACGCCTTCACTTCCACCGCTTGCACCTGGTATAGGCACGAAAGCTGTAATCATATACACAAATGAACATATTTCAATAAAACTTAATATTTTTATAAATGGAATATCTAAATTTAATGCCATTGCTGCAAAAAATGGTATACTGTAAACTATTAACAACTTAGATAAGTTTATTAAAGATGATTTTATTAATACCATTTTATTATTTTGAAGATTAGCAAGTTCTGTTCTAAAATTTGTCAATGAATTTGAAATTTTATCTGATGTTTCCTTATAGTTTTTAACAATTTTTATTTTATATAAAAACTTAACTACTGAATTACATAAAAAGTTCTGTAATCGTTTTGACTTAGAACCTAAAAATAATCCACCTATTACACAAACATTAATAACAAATCCTAATATGGCTAAAGAAAAGAAATTTAAATATATATTTTTGTAGATTTTATATCTAAAAATCATTATTAAAGCTGTAAATGTAACAAGAACTGACTGATACACTATAAAAGCCATAAGCAGTATACTTGCAGAGTTTGTTGGAACTATACCTTGTTTATTAAATATATAAACTTGTGCAAACTGTCCGCCACTTGAAAAAGGTGTAATTCCATTAAAAAAAGTTCCACAAATAGAATTTATAAATCCCTGTTTATAAGTATAATTTTTATTATACAACTTTCCAAATGTATATAAATTTACACCGTCTAAAATAAAGTATATAGCCATTAATCCAAAGGAAACCACAACCCAAAATGGTGATAGTTTCATCAACACATTCAATGATAGTTTTTCATTTCCTTTAAATGTAAGATAAACAACTACTGATTCAAGGATAACAATAATAAGCATATTTATCAAGTGTTTTTTATTAAATTTTTTGCCCATATTATCACCTCTAACTAAAATTGAAGCGTTTTCTCATAAACTTGTTCCAATTGCCATCCAATCTTTGAAAGTTCTCTCTCCTGTGCAACCTCATGTCCTTGATTTGCTAAAGATATATATTTCCCATTTACTATATTTCTAATTATTTCTGTAAACTCTTCTGTATCATGACCTTTATAACAGTTTATTTTATCCGTCATCCAGTCAGAAAACACCGGAATATCTCTCAACAACACATTACAATTACATGCAAGAGCTTCCAGAACCACTATCCCCTCTGTTTCTTCTCGTGATGGAAAAAAGAAAACATTGCTTCTTCCATAAGCCCCTTTAATAATATCACCATTTACATATCCTGGCAAATAAACATTATCTGGAAGGTTATGTATCAAATCTCTAATTTTTGATGTTGGATTTGAAAGCTTTATATCCCCAAACCACATAAATTTATATTCTGGAAGTTGCTTTGCAACTGATATAAATGTATCAAATCCTTTTCTTTCAAACAACCACCCTGCAGACATTATCAATATATCGTCATTTTTTATATCGTATTGTTTACAAAACATATCGACTTGTTCTTTTGTTGGGTTAAATTGATTTATATCTATACCATTTGAAACATTATATATAGGTTTGTGTATTCCATAAGACTGTAACAATTTTTTTGAATATTCAGTTGGTGTTACAATACAGTCTGCCTGTGTGTATAAACTAATAAGCCATTTTTTATAAAGTCCCGCCAGTATATTAGAAAACATAAATGAATTTTTAAAATCTTCTTGTGTACTATGTGCATGATAAACTATTTTTTTACCATTTTTTCTCGCCATTTTGATTAGTTTTATGCTGTCTGGCCAAACAGTATTAATATGAAGAATATCATAATCTACATCATCTTTTTCAGTTGTATATTGAATATTAACACTTTCCAATGCTTTTTTCTGATGGTCAAGTGCTCGTCCTATTCCAGATTTTTTTATAATTTCTTCATTACCAAAGTACAATTTAACTTTCATTTTGCTTTCCTCCTTGTAATAAAGATATCATAGATAACTAAAGGAAAATGAAATGTAATTATAAATTTTTTCTTAAGTTTTTTTTAAAAATACTATAAAAATTTATATTTTGTTATATTAAATATTAGCTTTTTTATTAAATTTTATTCTAACTTTAAACAAGTCGCAATCTATATCGATTTTAAAGGTTCCACCTTGTATTTCTGTAAAACTTTTTGCAATTGCCAAACCAAGTCCACTGCCGGTTTCATGTCTTGATTTATCTCCTCTAACAAATCTTTCTGTTATTTCATCTGTTGTAAAATTCATTTGTACTTCAGAAACATTTGTGATTTCGATAATTACGTTTTCTTCTTCCTCGTCAACTCTTATATACACTCTGCTGTGTGGCATCGCATATTTTCCTATATTGGTAAATAGATTTTCAAAAATTCTATAAGTCTTATCGCCGTCAAGCAATAAGAAAATTTCTTCTTTTTCTATCTGTTTAATAGCTATAAGTCCTTTAGCTTGCAAAAATTCCTGATTTTCAGCATAAGCTTGTTCAACCAATTCAACAATATTTAACTCAACAGGATTAATTTTAATATTTCCACTATTTGCTTTGCTTATTTCAAACAAATCCTCAATAAGTGTTGTCAGTCTGTTTGTATATTGGTTTAAGTTAAATAAATATTCATGTCTATCTTGTTCTGATAAATTATCATCTTGCAAAAGAACAATATAATTTTTTATACAAGTTAAAGGAGTTTTCAAGTCATGAGAAACATTGCTTATAAGTTCTGTTTTCATATTTTGTGATTTTGTTTCTTCTTTAACTGCTTTTTCAAATCCATCTTTTATATTGTTAAATTCTGTTTTAAGAGAATTAAATATACCCAAATCTAAATATATTTCTTCTTCAAAATTTCCCTTTGCAAGTTCTTTTGTATAGTATAACAAACTATTATAATCTTTTTGTATAACTTTAACTTTTTTCTTAACATAAATAAATACCAGCATAGTATAAATTATTGCAAGAAAATATCCAAAAAACCAAAATGTAGATAAAACTATAATAATCAGAAAATTGATTATTATATATTTTATAATTTTTCTGTTTATCGCAGCTGATAAATCTGTTTCAAAAGCAACATCCATCTGACTTTTAAGATACTTTCACATATCACTTATTATA
>JAHHTS010000018.1 GCA_020024475.1 Oscillospiraceae bacterium | reverse complement strand
ACAATAGATTTTACTTTTGTCAACACTTTATTCAAAAAGTTTTATTATTTTTATATTCTCTTTGAATAGTAACTAAAAAATGAATAATTATATCATAAAAAATAAAAAAGCCACTCAATCCTGAGTGACTTTTTATGGTGAGCTATCGGAGATTCGAACTCCGGACACCCTGATTAAAAGTCAGGTGCTCTGCCAACTGAGCTAATAGCTCTCACCTTTTCAGCTGTTGTCCTACACAGCTTTATTATTATAACAATAGATTTTACTTTTGTCAACACTTTATTCAAAAAGTTTTATTATTTTTATACATTATTATAAAAATATAGCTTCTTGTTTAAACAAGAAGCTATATTTTTAGTGTATTATAGTCGGCGTTCTTTAATTTCTTCTACAACATAGTTCACAAATTCATCAACTGGCATTACACCATCAAGATTTTCTTTTCTAGCACGAACTGAGACAGCGTTATCTGAAGCTTCCTTATCGCCAACAATCAACATATAAGGAACTTTCTGTAGCTGATTCTCTCTGATTCTATAACCCATTTTTTCGTTCCTATCGTCAACTTTTGCACGGATACCTACAGCCTCAAGTTTTTTAAGCACTTCATTAGCATAATTTTTATGTGCTTCAGCAACTGGAATAACTACCACCTGCACAGGAGCAAGCCATGTTGGAAATGCACCAGCAAAATGTTCAATAAGAATACCTATAAATCTTTCAATTGAGCCGTATGCAACACGATGAATCATTACCGGGCGATGTTTTTCACCATCTGAACCAACATATTCCAGCTGGAAGCGTTCTGGCATCTGCATATCCAGCTGTATTGTACCGCATTGCCAAGTTCTACCAAGGGCATCATTAAGGTGAAAATCAATTTTTGGACCATAAAATGCTCCATCGCCTTCATTAACAATATAAGGCAAACCTATTTCTTCCAATGCCCCACGAAGACCATTTGTTGCAATTTCCCAATCTTCATCTGAACCCATTGAATCTTCTGGTCTTGTTGACAATTCTGCATGATATGTTAAACCAAACATGCCATAAACTTCATCAAAAAGTCTTACAACGCCTTTAATTTCATCACGAATCTGTTCTTTTGTCATAAAAATATGAGCATCATCTTGATGGAAACATCTTACACGCATAAGTCCATTAAGTGCACCTGACAATTCATGTCGATGAACAAGTCCAATTTCAGCAATTCTCATCGGTAAATCACGGTATGAATGTGGTTCCATTTTGTAAACAAGCATACCACCTGGACAGTTCATTGGTTTAACTGCGTAGTCACCACCATCAATTTTTGTAAAGTACATATTATCTTTATAATGATCCCAGTGGCCTGATGTTTCCCAAAGTTGTCTATTAAGAATAATAGGTGTGGAAATTTCAACATATCCTTCGCGTTTATGAATCTCTCTCCAATAATCCAAAAGTGCATTGTAAACAATCATGCCGTTTGGAAGAAAGAATGGGAAGCCTGGTCCCTCATCAACCATTTCGAAAAATCTAAGTTCTTTACCTAATTTTCTGTGGTCACGCTTTTTAGCTTCTTCAAGAATATAGAGATACTCTTCAAGCTGTTTATTTTTAGGAAATGCAACACCATAAACGCGCTTAAGCATTTTGTTATCACTATTGCCTCTCCAATATGCACCCGCAACACTCATGACTTTGAAAGCACCGATTGGCGAAATACTCATAAGGTGTGGGCCTGCACATAGGTCAACAAAGCCTTCTTGTTCATAAAATGAAATTTCTTCGCCTTCAGGCAATTCATTTATAAGTTCTTGTTTATACTCATTTTTAGGAAATTTAGCTAATGCTTCTTCTCTTGAAAGTGTGTAACGCTTAATTTCACTACCATTTTTTACTAATGATTTAAATTCAGCTTCTATCTTAGCTATCATTTCATCATCGATATTAACATCTGTGTCAATATCATAGTAGAATCCATTATCAACCGCCGGTCCAATTGTAAGTTTTGCATCTGGGATAAATTTCAAAATTGCTTGTGCCATTACATGACTTGCTGTATGCCAGAATGCTTTTTTACCTTCTTTATCATCAAATGTAAGGATTTCAAGATTTATATCTCCATTACATACATCACGAAGGTCTCTGATTTCTCCATTAACTTTTGCACATGTTGCTTTTTCCAAAAGTCTTGGACTAATTGATTTTGCAATTTCTGCATAGCTCAATGAATTTTCAAATTCTTTTACTGAGCCATCTTTAAGTGTAACTTTAATCATCATTTTCCCTTTCTGTTTTTGATTAGTTTTTACAGACTTCGGGACAAAGTAGTTTTATAAATAAAAAAACACCTTCATCCCAAACGGGATGAGGTGTGTTATTCCCCACGGTTCCACCCGAATTGCAAGTATTACTTGCCACTCTTATAAGATATAACGCTCTAAACCGGACACAGTTCTCCATGTCTGCTCAACGGTGGTATTCGTTAAAGATGTTTGCCTTTTCACAGCTACCAAAGGCTCTCTGTAAAACATTCAATTAAGAACATGTCCGTATCATCGCTTTAAATTTATATTATCACTTTTTATATATACTGTCAATATATTTCTTGACAAGTAGAGCGCCTACAATTAAAATATATGTATGGCATATTAATTTATTATGAATTATATTATAAGTACCATTACTAATATAGATAAAATAAAATTAAAAAATGTTAAACACTTATCTGAAGGAGTAAAAGCATGACATTATCATTACCATCAGTTGTTTTGATAGTGCTCATTGTGGCTATTTTTGTTGCCTTTTTTGCATATAAAAAAGGCATTAGTGATAGAATGAAAACTGCTGAAAGTACAATCGGTAGTGCTGAAGAAGAAGCAATAAGAATACGCAATGAAGCTAGCAGAGCAGCTGCTCAAAAGAAAAAAGAAATTTTGCTGGAAGCCAAAGATGAAATATACAAAATAAAGGCAGACAGCGAAAAAGAGCTTAAAGAGCGCAGGGGTGAAGTAACTCGTCAAGAAAGACGACTCAACCAAAAAGAAGAAAACCTAGATAAAAAAACCGAAATTCTTGAAAAGAAAGATGCAGATATCAAGCAAAAAGAACTTCTTGTAAACGCTCGTCTTGACGAAATCGAACAAATGAAACAGCGTGAACTCGAAAAGTTAGAAACAATTTCTGGCCTTTCACAAGATGCTGCAAAAGATTTAATTCTACAAAAACTTGATGAACAACTAACACATGAAAAAGCTGTAAAAATAACAGCTTTTGAAAACCAATTAAAGGAAGATAGCGAGGAAATGGCAAGAAACTTGCTCACTCAAACTATTGCTCGCTGTGCCGCCGATCATTCACGGGAAGCTGTAGTCAGCGTGGTACCGCTGCCAAGCGATGAAATGAAAGGAAGAATTATTGGTCGTGAAGGCAGAAATATTCGTGCACTTGAAACTGCAACAGGCGTTGATCTTATAATTGATGACACACCTGAGGCAATTACAATTTCTAGTTTTGATCCTATCAGAAGAGAAGTAGCACGTCAAACTTTAGAAAAACTTATTTCAGATGGTCGTATTCATCCCGCTAGAATCGAAGAAACTGTTGAAAAAGCAAGAAAAGAAGTTGATCTTACTATTAAAAAAGAAGGCGAACGAGCAGTTATGGAAGCTGGCGTTCATGGATTACATCCAGAACTTATCAAGCTCATTGGCCGTCTCAAATATCGCACAAGCTATGGTCAGAATGTTCTTAAACATTCACTTGAAGTATCATATTTAGCTGGGCTTATTGCTGGCGAACTTGGTATGAACGTTTCACAAGCAAGACGTGCAGGCCTTTTACACGATATCGGTAAAGGTCTTGACCATGAATATGAAGGTACTCATGTATCAATTGGTGTGGAAGTAGCTAAAAAATATAAAGAATCAAAAGAAATTATACATGCAATACAAGCTCATCACCTTGATGTTGAACCTCAAACGCCACTTGCATTTATAGTAATGGCTGCAGATGCAATTAGCGCTGCTCGTCCTGGCGCAAGAAGAGAAAACCTTGAAAATTATATAAAACGACTTGAAAAACTTGAAGAAATTTCTAATAGCTTTGAAGGTGTAGAAAACAGCTATGCTGTGCAGGCTGGTCGTGAAGTAAGAATTATGGTTAAACCTGAGGCTATCAGCGATGATGAAATTGTGATTTTAGCTAGAGATATTGTTAAAAGAATCGAAAGCGAACTCGACTACCCTGGCCAGATTAAAGTTAATGTTATTAGAGAAAGTCGTGCAATTGATTTTGCTAAATAACATCTTTGCAAACAATTAAATCAATATAAAATTCAAAACGGAGTGTAACACAAGTGATACACTCCGTTTTTATTTATATAGTATTAGTTAAATTAACAACTATTTCGGATTTTAATAAATTAAAATTTTTTCAATTACTGTAGCTTTGTTAAATATCTATTTCACATAATATTTTTCTTCTAAATCAAACTTTTTAATTGGCAGTATCAAGATGCTATTAATATAATTATATATATTTAAGTTTACCACTAAACAAGTAAATCTTGTAATATTATCAAAATAAATTGCATAATCATGACACATAAAATTGGCAATATCTAAAAAATATTATACATCATATCAATGTACAAATATAAAATACAATGTACCACAATATATTAGAAATCATACTGTTATAGCTAAAGTCATGTTCATTCTACAACTTAGTATGACTTTTACAAACATGATTTGCGAACTTTTATTTTATGATTTTACTTGATAACTTCTATTTAAATTTTACGCTATATTCTATAACGATGCAAGGTATTCATCCATCGCCTGTGCTACTGTTTTTGAATATTTTACAGCTTCAACTACTGTTCTAGCCCCATTAACAACATCACCACTAGCAAATATTCCTTCAAGACTTGTACGACCTTTCTCATCTGTTTCAAGTAACCCTTTTGAATTTGCCTCAAGACCTTTTGTTGTACTTGTAAGTCGGCTATGCGGTCCTTGACTAACAGCAATTATAACTGTATCTGCTTTTTCGAGAATATTTTCAGAAAGACTTACAACATTGTTATTCTCATCTAGTTCCGCTTTCTGAAATATGACACCATTATCACAAATTTCGACTGGTCTCATACCTTTTTTGAAAATAACTCCATCGGCTTTTGCATAATCAACCTCTGTTGATGATGCTGCAATACGATTGCTTCTTGCATAAACAGTAACCTGTTTTGCACCTTTTCTCATAGCGGTTCTTGCCGCATCCATAGCTGCGTTACCTGCGCCAATAATAGCAACTGTTCTACCAAGATTATATCCATCTGGATCTACTAGATAATCAATGGCATAATGTACATTTCCTAAACTTTCGCCTTTAATATTCAAAGTTACAGGTTTCCAAACACCCGTTCCTATAAATATTGCTTTATATCCATCTCGTTTTAAGTCATCAATAGTTATTGCCTGTCCAATAGTTGTGTTTTGTCTTATTTTTATACCTAAACTTTCTAGCTCAGTTTTATATCTATCGAGAATGGTTTTTGGTAATCTGAATGATGGTATACCGTATCTAAGTACTCCACCGATTTTTTCTCTACCTTCGAAGATAGTTATATCATATCCTTTTTGTGCAAGAATTACTGCAATAGTAATACCTGCTGGACCTGAACCTATAATAGCAACTCTTTTGCCTTGTTTTCTGCCTTTTTTAAGTTCAAGTTTATCCAAATAATTATCTGAAATATAATTTTCTATATGAGAAAAATGAACTGGTGTACCTTTTCTACCTAATATGCAATTACCCTCGCATTGTTTTTCGTGGTCACAAACAAGTGAACATACCACGCTCAAAGGATTATTCTCGAATAGCTGTTGGCCAGCTTTATCTATTTCACCATTCAAAAATTCTTGAATTATCATTGGAATAGGTGTATTTACAGGGCACCCCTTTGAACACATTGGATTTTTACAATTAAGACATCTCTTAGCTTCTTCAACAACATTTATAGCCATTTTTAATCATCCTTTTCTAAGATATTTTATTTATTATATCAAAAAAAATAAATTTTGTATGTGTCTATATCACATTTATTATGAAATAAAAAAGCCCCCTTAATCGGGGGCACATTTTTTTATATTTGTTTATTATTATCTGGACCTGGTGTTGTTACATAAATTTTTTCAACTGTAACTAATACTATGCCTTTAGCAACAAGTCCGCCTTTTGTCCGCTCTTTTACTGTTTTTTTAGCATTTTCAGCTTCTTCACCTTCAGTCATATGTACAGCTGTCCCTTTAAGCTGATATCCCTCCATTGTCTTTGAATCAAATACACTAATAGCAACTTTTGGATTAACTTCAAGGTTTTCGATTGTTTTTTTCATAAACACATCAGCGATCGCTACTTTATTTTCGCCAAGAATATTTTTAAAAGCAACAGGAACAACATTTACTTCATCATTTGATGATGTTGCAAGTTCCCAAAGGTTTTCTTCAAGAATTTTTTTTACTTGTTCATTAATCATGATATGACCCCTTTAATTTAATTTATAATAGATAATGTCTAACATATCTTAATCATAATTGTAAATCAAAATATTGAAAAAATTAAGTAGTTAGTCGAATTATTAGCAACTAATTAATTAAGTAGTAAGTATGCAGTTTAATATAATAAATAATTTTACTCATTCATAGCAAAATTAACTGCTGCCATAGCATGGAGCGCAGTTGTGTCAAAAACAGGAATTGGACTATCTGTTTGCTTAATAAGCATTGGTATCTCAGTACAACCAAGAATGACACCTTGAGCACCTTTAGCTTTAAGTTCTTTTATAACATCAACAACAAAATTTCTAGAATTATCTTTGATAATATCAAATGTAAGTTCTTCTTCGATTATTCTCATAATTTCATCCATTTGTTCGGTTTTGGGAACAATAGTGTCAATGCCATATTTGTTTTTCAACTTTTCGATATAAAACGGCTGTGTCATTGTATACGTTGTTCCAAGAAGTGCTACTTTATTTATTTTCTGTTGTTTTATCGCTTCCGCTGTTGCATCAACAATATGTATCATTGGAATATTAATCCGTTTCTGAATTTCATCAAAAACTGTGTGCATAGTATTGGTGCACATAATAATTACATCTGCACCCGCTTTTTCAAGGCTTTGACCAATTTCAATAAATTCTTTAGCGAGTTGGTCAATCTGTCCACTTGTGACTAGGTTAAATTTTCTTTCCAAATCAGTAGAATACATGATAGACTCTACTGTTGATTTATTTCCTAATTTTTTGTTTGATTCCTCATTGATAATTCTATAGTAGTCTACTGATGACTGCCAACTTAGACCACCGATAAGACCAATTTTTCTCATAGTTTTCTCCTTAAATAATAACACTATATATTATTTATATAATATCACCCATATAAATTATTTTCAATAAAACTAATTTATTATTAAGTAAAATAAACCATTTAAACTAAAATGTTTATATGAATTTTTCGTGAAATATATTGCACCTAGTTATGTACATATTTAAAATATTTATAACTATTTGTATGTTGTTTAAAACCACCTTTTACTAATCGTTTAATTTATTTGATAATTCTCTTCACAATTAGTGATTGTATATATTAACATAAATGATGACAAATTTATATTTTTCAACAAGTACTGATTAATTTTACAGACTATTTTTTGGAGACTATTCGACTAAATCCATAAGATTTATTACTATCTTATTTTTTGTCAATAATTTCTTTTTATGATAGCTATATTAAATTAGTCACGACATATTTGTATTTTTCATTATTTTATAGAAAATAATTTGAAGTTATTGTGTAACATTTAATTCAAATTCATATAATTATTTTTAAATTTCTGCTATTTTATCCCACAAAATACCTTGCAAAGAATACTAAATTGTGCTATTTTCCAATTATATTGATAATTTTAGTTCTATAAAAGTAATCGTCTAATACTTCTGATATTAAATGTTATCTCATAAAAAGAATAAATACGATGTAATTCATCTTACTACATCGTATTTATTATATTACTTATTCTTATTACTACAAGATGATTTACAGTTATAACAATTTCCTCCACAGCAACCACATTTAGTAGAGAAATAACTTTTTATCCCGTTAACTATTAAAAATATTAATATACCACCTATTAAAAAATTTATCATAAAATAAACCTCGCTAAAATACGAAACTTCCTATTTGATAAATAAGCAATGCTATAAAATACGCGTAGCTTGTTTGAAACACAAGTGCTTTTACTGTCATTTTTGTGCTGCCGAGTTCTTTCCTCATGGCAGCAATGGCACCAATACAAGGACTAGAAAGCAACACAAATGTGCAAAACGAAAATGCCGATACTTTTGTAAACGCCCGCTCTATAGCTTCATTCGAACCAAAAAGAATACTTATTGTTGCTGCTACATTTTCTCTTGCTGCAAAACCTGTTAAAATACTTACTGCACTCTGCCAGTTGCCAAATCCTAGCGGTATAAATATAGGGGCGATATATTTTCCAATATAACCAAGAATGCTTTCTTCTGGTATAGACGCTACCTCCATGGTAGGGGTAAAGTATTTCAAAAGCCATATAATAGCTGATGCAGCTAGAATAATTGTGGTAACTTTCTTAATAAATTCTTTAGTCCTAGAACTGGCTGCCTCCCAAACATTTTTTATGGTTGGCATATGGTACTGTGATAGCTCCATAAAAAAAGGAGCTGGATCCTGTCTATAATCAGCCGTATGTTTAAGGATAAACCCACCAATAATTACACTAGCAATACCTATAAGATAAAAAGATGGTGCTACAAGAGTATTTTTAGGAAACATTATTCCTGCCATCAGTGAAATAATTGGAAGTTTTGCACTACATGGCATAAACGGTACAAGCACACAAGTCATCATTCTATCTTTATTATTTTCGATTGTACGACTAGCCATAATACCTGGCACACTGCAACCAGTACCAACGACCATAGGAATAAAGCTTCTGCCAGATAGTCCAAACATTCTAAATACCCTATCCATAACAAATGCAACTCTAGACATATATCCGCAATCTTCAAGTATTGAAAGTAAAATAAATAGTACAAATAATTGTGGTACAAACTCCAAAACACTGCCCACACCACTAAAAATACCATCGACCACAAGACTTGTAAGAATATTGCTTACCCCAATAGAATTAAATATATTTATAATCCACTTAGAAGTAGCATCCATAAATGTTTCCGCCCATTTACCTGTTATTCCACCGACTCCTTGAATAGCCACATAATAAATTCCCCAGCAAACAACAAAGAAAATTGGAATAGCAAACCATTTATCAGTTACTATTCTATCTACTCTATCTGAGAAATTATCTTTATCATCAATCACCGCACTCTTTTGTGCAACTTCTGCAATAGCCTCATGTATTTCTTCATCTGATGCGTCTTCGGGAAGTATGCTTGTTGCTGGTTTTCTTTCTACAAGTTGATGTGCAATTGTGTCTAACAAAACATCAATTCCTATTTCTTTTGAGGCAGAAATTTCAACAAACGGACAATTAAAAACGGACTCCAAATATTGAGTATCAACTTCTATACCATTTTTTCGTGCTATATCTGCCATATTTAATGCGCATACCATAGGCACACCATGACACGCTATTGCTTCAGTTAGTATAAGACTTCTTTCTAGTAATGTAGTGTCAATTATATTTATTACAAGATCAGGATTTTCGTTCTCTATATAATCATGGGTAACCCTTTCATCCAATGAAAATGGACTTAGTGAATAAACTCCAGGTAAATCCACAACAGCAACATTGTTGTTATCAACCAATTTTGCTACTTTCTTTTCAACTGTTACACCTGGCCAGTTTCCAACGTATTCCCTACTCTTAGTCAGCATATTGAATAATGTAGTTTTTCCACAGTTAGGATTACCCACAAGAGCTACTGTGAATTTCTTATCTTTTATATTTTTTATTTCAGCACGCAAAATTTCATCTTCATTTACATTCTCGTGACTTTGTTTTTTTATAATTATATCTCCCATATTCTCCTCTTTGGTTAGAAGTACCTAACCCATATATAAAAATCAACCAACTACTGTTATTTCACCAGCTAATGTTTTATCCATTGCAAGTCTAGTATTTTTAACACTGATAATAATATTTTTTCCTATTTTTGCTACAATTCTCACAGAAACACCTGGCATAAGTCCTATATTTCTCAAAAATCTTTGTGTTTTAGCATCGCTATATATTTTATCAACTACCATTTTTTGACCTACTGAAAGTTCATATAATGCCATATAAAATTCTCCTTTTAGGTTAGACTTTTTCAATTATAATTAAAATCAGCAGTTAAACAACGCTAACTCTTTATAACATATTATATATTATGTATATTATATGTTTCTTTGTCAATAGAGATATATAATTAGAGAAAATAAAAAACATCGCTATAATGCGATGCTTTTTATTTTATGCTATGAGCGAAAGTGTAATTCCCACTCCAAAAACAAATGCCATGAGCATGATAAATAATGTAATTATAATAAGCGATCTTGCCCATGAGCGTTTAGTTTTATTTCCGGTCTGTATAAATGCCAGATAAATAACATAAAAAATACCAATAATAGGAATGCCACTTATTATAGCCATCCATATAAAATCTGTAGTTGAAACATAAGTTTCTTCAGTATATTTATCTTTTACAAAATCATTTGTATTAGTATAATTATTATTTTTATTTGAATCATCATACTCATGATTTTTATTATCATATGCATATTGAGATTCTTGATCTTTTTGTTCAAATTTCATTTCAGTTTGAACAAAATTTTCACTTTCATCATTTGTATTTACAACATTTTGTGTGGTATAATCTGTAACAGGATTGATTCCGGTAAGATCATCTTCCAACTGTGAAATAGTGTCATTTATATTCCGAACATCACTATCGGTAATAGGCTTATTATTAGCTTTTATAATCTCCTCTCGTGGAAGACCACAGCCCCCACAAAAATTAGCTGTATCTCTTACCTCGCGTCCGCATCTTGGACAAAACATACATATCATCTCCTTTATTCTTGTTGATATTTTATCATATATATGTGAAAAAATAAAGTGAAATGATACTTTAGATTAAAAGAAAGTGAGTTTTAATATGCTTACAAAAACTATGTTAGCTGCTGTCGATTATGGAGAGTATAATATCGACAATTCTATAAAAGAACTTACCGCACTATGCGAAGCTGCCGATCTTGAGGTTATGTTCAGCATTGTGCAAAAAAAAGAAAATCCTGAAAATAAATATTATTTAGGTGAAGGCAAAATGGAAGAGGCAAAACAACTTGCCCAATCAAACGAAATAGAACTTTGTGTTTTTGACTGTGAACTTACTGGAAGCCAAATAAGAAATATTTCAGACTATTTAGAAATAGAAGTAATTGACCGTACAATGTTGATTCTCGAAATATTTTCGCGTCGTGCTACAACAAGTGAAGGCAAACTTCAGACTGAACTTGCTCTTCTAAAGTACAGACTACCAAGACTTAGCGGCGTTGGTGTTTCTATGTCCCGTCAAGGTGGTGGCGGTGGTGGCGGTGGCGGTGCTCGTCGTGGTGGTGGTGAAACAAAACTTGAACTCGACCGTCGCTATATTCAAGGGCGTATTGACTTAATCAAACAAAAACTTTCACAGGTAGAAAAACGTCGTGATATGCTTAACACTCAACGCAAAAAAAATGATGTTCCAATTATCGCTCTTACTGGTTATACTAATGTTGGAAAATCTAGCCTGTTAAACGCTCTAACAGGAAGCGATATTTTTGAAAAAGACATGCTTTTTGCAACACTTGATCCTACCGCAAGAAAACTTGTACTGCCAAGCGGACAAAATGTTATCATAGTGGATACTGTTGGATTTGTAAGTCGACTTCCACACAAGTTAGTAGAAGCATTTAAATCGACATTGGAACAAGCCAAATATGCTGACATAATTTTAAATGTGTGTGATATAGCTAGCGAAGATAGAGACTCCCAACTCGAAGTCACGCGTAGTGTTTTAGCAGAAATTGGTTGTGAGATGGAAAATATAATCACCGTATACAACAAATTTGATAAGGAGCATGATATGCCCGCTCCAATAAATGCAGTTATGACAAGTGCAAAAAGCGGATACGGATTAGATGAACTTTTGTTGCGAATTGATGATATGCTTTCACAGCGAATGGTAGAACTAAACATTCTATTACCTTACAGCCAGACAGGCCTTATAAATATAATAAGAGAAAACGGTCGTGTGGATAGTGAAGAATATGATGTAGAAGGTGTTTTTATTCAAGGCAAAATAGATAAAAAACTTTTATATATTTTTACAAGCTATAAGGTTTAAAAAGCCATAAAAAATGTGGTTTTGCACAAAATTTCCATTTTCACTTTACAAAGTCAATAGAAAAATATATAATAATAATCACTTTATGATTAATAAAAATAAGAATTTTATATTTTTTCTTTAGTATTTTATATACTATGAATTATTCTTATTGAAAAAGGAGAATACAATGGACGCAATCGACAAGAAAATATTAGAGCTTTTGCAGGTTAACGGCCGTATGACTGTAAAAGAAATAACACAGACAATTTCACTTACAGCTCCTGCAGTAAGTGAAAGAATCAAAAGACTAGAAAAAGAAGGCGTTATAGAAGGTTACACAGCACTCGTAAATCCACGTCTTATTGGCAGATCTGTTCATGCCATAATTAATATATCCATTCAGCCAGGCGACACAGATAAGCTTCTTAATCTCGTTAATAACGAACCTATGGTTACAGAATGCCACCATGTTACTGGTGCTTACAGCTATCTTGTAAAAGTTGATGCTGCTGAAATTGCAGATCTCGAAAAGCTTATTTTGAAATTTCAAAAAATGGGAGAAACATCTACACAGATTATTCTTTCCTCACCTATTTCTAGAAAACCTATTCTATAGTAAATACTTATTAAAAAAGGGACTTTTAAAAGTCCCTTTTTATTTCTATATAAAAACAAAAATTACCAATTAGTTATATTTGTAAAATTTAATACTTTCAGTAATTTCTTAAACATTCTGTTTTAATATATCTATCTTCATTATAGCTCTATAAAATTTTATTATTTCTATCATAAAATCAAGCAATTATACTATAATATTGACATGATTTAGATAACTGTAATCATTTTAATTTATGTTCATAAAATTGTAAACATTACATATAATTAAGCTTTTCTAAACATAAAACAGAGCTCTACTTTATCTTCAAAAACCTTTTTATCCTATAGTCAATATATGTAAAAATGTTGACAAACATCTTCCATTCTACCCATATATAGTTCGGTAAATTTTTAATCTTAAACTTTGGTTTATCAATATTTTTACGCAACTTAAATGCATTTTTTGTTCCATCAATAAGTTCTTTACCATATCCATTATGTCTAAATGCTAAATACTTTGGAATAAATCCAATTAATATAAAAGGAAAATTAAATAAAAACATTAAAACAGGCATATTCTTATAAAGAAGAAGCGCTGTATTTTGCCCAGATTTAACCGCTTTAAACGAATTATATCGGCCTCCGGTTGTTGCCGAACAAATATGATAACAAATTGCTTTTGGATTATAAATATTTTTATATCCAAGACTATTTGCTCTCCAACCTATATCAACATCTTCACCATAAGCAAAGAAATTTTCGTCAAAAAGACCTATTTCATTTAGAATACTTTTTCTATATAATGCAGCTCCACCACAAGCTGAGAAAATTCTTTCCTGTCTCTGATATCTTTCTTTTGCAAGACCGTCACCACGTTTGCAAGTCCATCCAAAAAGTGGTACATAATCGCCCGCATCATCTGTTAAGTCTCGATTATAGTGTTGCACCATAAGACTGCCCACTGAAAATATACTTTTATCACTATCAGCAACTTTAACAAGTTCTGATAACCAATTGGGTTCAGCAAATGCATCGTTATTAAATAGCACCACATACTCGGCATTGCTACATTGTATCCCTTGATTTACGGCATACGAAAAACCAGTATTCTGTTTATTAACTATTATTTTAAAGTTTTTAAATCTCGTTGCACATTCTTGAATGATTTCTAAAGAGTTGTCTTGACTTGCATTTTCTACTATTATAATCTCATATTCTTCTTCAAAATCTTGGTTTATACACGTATCAATACTTTGCTTTATCCAACCGGCACCATTATAATTAGGTATAACAATACTTGCTTTCATATGCACCTCTTTTTTATTACTATATTTATTTAATTATAGAATATATTATTATAATCGTCAACAATTTAAGCTAAAAGAAAATGCCGTGATAAACTCACGGCATTTTAATCACATTTTTAATTATGCTTTGTATGCAATAGCTTCTATTTCCAATTTTGCTCCTTTTGGAACTGCTGCAACCTGGAAAGCAGAACGTGCTGGGAATGCACCTTCAAAGAATGTTGCATAAACTTCGTTCATTGCTGCGAAGTCTGCAATATCAGCCAACAAAACTGTTGTTTTAACAACATCAGCCATTGTGTAGCCTTCACTTTCAAGAATATTTTTGATATTTGTCAAAGACTGTTTTGCCTGATCTTTGATGTCTTCTGAAGGGAAGTTACCTGTTGCTGGATCAACTGGAAGCTGACCTGAAACATAAATTGTTTTTTCTGTTTTGATAGCCTGTGAATATGGGCCAATAGCTGCTGGAGCTTTATCACTGTAAACTACTTTTTTCATTTTTATATTGTCCTTTCGTTTTTTTAGTATCTTAAGATACTTTTTACTATATTATTATAACATCATAGCGTATTTTTTTCAATACATAATATGAATCACTAAAAAAGAGCTTCTTAAAAGAAGCTCTTTGATAATGCTAAATATTAGTCAAGGTCATATGAAATTGTCATATGGATTTTACCTGCTTTTATCATATATGTTGAATAAGCAAAAGCAATTACAAGTGTTACCGCATTAATAGCAACAACTGACCATGTTGTACCTTTTACATTCATATAGAACTGTAAGCAAAGGAATGCTACACCAAGCATCATAAGGAATTTAAACAAAGCATCTGATACATAATATGGTGATTTTTTCCACTGTTCTGGGAACATTGTAGGTAGTTTTAAAATACCAAGAACAAGAACGATACCTGTTACATTATTGATGATAAGTGTCAACTGACCGAGCTGTGATACGTCGAAACCGAAAAGAATAGCTGCTACGTTAATTACATAGAAGATAGCCTGAAGAACATATGGTGTTTTGTATTTTGAAAGCTTACCCCAAGATGCTGGAAGCCAACCATCTTCAATAGCCTGGAGCAATGGTTTTGTTACCCAACCGATTGATGAGTTCAATGTTGTGCCAAGAGCAAACATAGCACCACCGATTATAAATGCATAGTAGCAAGGTGTTGGCATAATAACTTTAGCAATAACAGCAAGGTTACCAGCTGCCAATACTTCATCAGCAGGAAGAATACCACCGATACATGAAGCGAGCAATGCATAAAGAACTGCAACACCAAGTGTAGATGTGATAATAACAAATGGAATATCTTTCTGTGGATTAACAGCTTCGGCTGAGAAGTTAACCATCAATGTAGCCCCGCCTGTTGCAAATGTTAGGAATGATGCAGCTGTAAGAAGACCAGAAATACCATTTGAGAACAATGGCTGACCAAACAAATCGTTGCCAAAGTAACCAGCCCACTGAACTTTTGGAAGACCGAAAGCTGTAAACATAAGAAGTGCAGCTACAAGAACATAGAACATAATATCCTGAGCTTTAGCAATCTTATCTGTACCAAAATAGTTAAGGATAAAGAAACCAGTAATAAGAATTATTGAAACAAGTTTTTCTTTGCCCGCAAATGCTGGGAACAAGCTTATAAAGTATGATGAAAAGCCTATTGCATACATAGCAAGTGAACAGTTAGAAATAAAATAAGTTACTATGTAGAAACCTGAGAATTTTTCACCACAGAACAAAGCAGCCTGTGAATAATATCCGCCACGAAGACGAACAACAGATGTGTAAAAAATTGTTGGAACAGAGCCAACTACTGTAAATATAGCAGCAACAACGAAAGCGATGTTAACTGAACGACCAGTCATCCCCAATGCTGAAATTGACATAACCATAACGCCAGCACCAATAATCTGACCAACAGCCATGGACATCAAATTACCACGGGTAAGAACTTTATTAAGGTCTTTTGTAGATGAAGCCATAATATTTCTCCTTATTTTAATAAATTGTAAAAGCACCATTTCGCTTAATTAACAATACATATTTTACTATTTTTATTCATAGATTGTCAATAATTTACATGTAAAAACATCACTTTGCACTTATTTAGTTGATAATTATTGTGCACTTTGTCAATTTATTTTTTTGATAAAATATTTATTTTGTACTTTATATTACTTCGAATTTTTTATATCTATAAACTCACGACTTAAATAATACAATAATTTCAATCAATATTATTCACAAATAAAATATAATTCTGTTGATTTGTTAACTTTTATAGTAAATATAGACAAATAAATATATATCAATCTATGTAATAAATATTCATATATTTGAATATTTGATTATGCATGATATTTTGTTGTTTTAGCATCCAAACGACAATAATATCATACTGTTTTCATTTTTCAAATATTAAATGACTTTTATCATTTTATGATTTTGATTTTATTATTTTTAATAAAAGTAAAAAGCGCATCCTCACGAATGCGCTTTTCCGACTGATATTTGTTTCAATATAGTATGATATTGAATAAAATTTAATCTTACAACAATACTTCATAAGATGGTCTAATATTAACTTTACCAGATTTCCATCTAAGCTCTGTGTAAATAACTGCAAAGATAAATGTAACAACATTGATTATGATAATAGGTTTAGCCAAACCACGAAGGTTAAGGTAAGCTTGCATCAAAATAGTTATTGCTGTACAACCAAGTAGCAGTCTCAAAATGCCATCTGAAACATGGAATGGTGATTTTTTCCATGCCTCTGGGAAGAGTTTAGGAATTCTAATAACACCAAGTGAAATGAAGAAGTTTGTAACATTACCAATAACAAGAACCCATTTACCAAGTGCACCAACATCAAGACCAAACAAAACTGCTGGCACATTAACTGCATAAAACATAAGCAAAAGAACCCAAGCAACCTGTGTCTTCGGATGAAGTTGACCAACCCAACCTGGGAACCAACCATCTTCACAAGCTGAAACGAAAGGTTTCAAAGCTGATGCGATAGAAGAGTTAAGTGTTGTAGCCAAAGCAATCATAGCACCACACACCATGAAGAAGTAGTACAAAGGTCTTGGAAGAATAGTTTCTGCAATTGGGCCAAGTGTACCTGCTTCAATAACTACATCAGGTGGGAGAATACCACCAATACATGAAGCCATAAATGCATACAATGTAGCTACCATTATTGTAGAAACGATAATAACGAATGGAATATCTTTACCTGGATTTTTAGCATCAGCTGAGAATGAAAGAATAACAGTAGCACCACCTGTTGCAAACGTCAAATATGAAGCAGCTTCAAGTAGACCAACAACACCATTACCAAACAATGGCTGACCAAAAAGTTCGTTACCAAAATATTCAGACCAATGAACTTTTGGAACACCAAATAATGTAAATATAAGCAGAGCTGCTATCAAAAGATAGAACATAAATCCCTGCACTTTAGCCATATAAGCTGTGCCAAAGAAGTTTAAAATAAAGAACACTGTCATAATACCGAATGTTAGCCACTTGTGGTATGGGCGAAGTGTTGGAACAAGGTTAATAAGGTAGTCTGTAAAACCAACAGCGTACATAGCCATTGAAAGTTTACCAAGAATCTGTGTTACTGTGTAGAAACCAGCAAATTTCTCTCCAACGAATACAACAGCCTGTGTATAAAGACCGCCACGCATTCTAAGTACAGAACAAGCAAAAATTGCTGGAAATGCACCGAAAATTGTAAATATTGCTGCTACAACAAAAGCGATATTAACAGCACGACCTGTCATTTTTAAAGCTGCAATTGACATTGTCATAACACCAGCACCAATTATCTGTCCAACAGCAATGGACATAAGGTCCATTCTGCCTAATGTTTTGTCAACGTCTTTCAGCTCTAGTTTTTTTTGAGTTTGAGCCATAGTAGATTTTCTCCTTTTAAATTATTATTAACGAATATCAGTCTAATGATATGTGATCAATTAATGTACCAAAACATATAATCACGTCGTTTACAATTTCGATTTTAATATTTTGTTCATAGTTTAGCAACAGATTTTTATTTTTTTTAATTAAAAACAGCATATTAAATTATTTTTTATTAAAAATTTTATGCAATATTAACATATTTAATTTTATATGTTATATTGACTTTTATTCTATTTGGATATTTTGTTCATTTTTATATTTTTGATTTGTTAATTTTGAATTGTTAATTGTTATATTTTTAACATTCTTTTTCTTCTATATTGGTATTTTTTATCAAATTAAAACCTCTCAGTTGTACTGAGAGGTTTTAATCGGGGCAACTACTCTTATCACCCCATTATAAAGAATTCTACTATGGTAGCATATTTTTGCGATTATATCATTATGAAAGTTCATAAGATGGTTGTGTATGTACTCTACCTGTTTTAACCATAAATGTAGCAATACCCCAAGAAACTATAAATGTAATTATGTTAACTGTGATAATGTACATATTTAATCCACGAAGATTAAGGAATGCCTGAATACCAAGAGTTAATGCTGTAGCGCCAAGCATAAGTGTAAGAATACCATTTGAAACATGGAATGGTGATTTTTCCCATGCCTCTGGGAAGAGTTTAGGTATTCTAATAATTGACAAAGCTGTTACAAATCCTGTTACGTTACCAATTATTAGTGACCATTTACCAAGTTCACTTACATTAAGACCAAATGCCAATACAGTTGCATTAACTAAGTAACGAAGAACAAGGTAACCAGTTGGAACACCGTATTTATTTAATTTACCAAGCCACATTGGGAACCAACCGTCAGCTGCTGCTGTTGAGAATGGTCTGAATGCAGAAGCGATAGATGAGTTAAGAGTTGTTCCAAGAGCAAAACATGCACCGCCGATTATAAAGAAATAATACAAAGGAGTTGGGAGTATAAGTTTAGCTATAGGAGCCAGGTTACCAACTGCTAAAACTTCATCAGCCGGAAGAATACCGCCAATAACTGTTGCCATCAATCCATAAAGGAATGCAACTGCGATAGTAGCTGTAATAACTACGAACGGAATATCTTTCTGTGGATTAACTGCTTCAGCTGAGAATGAAACTATAACTGTTGCACCACCTGTTGCAAATGTGAGGTAAGCAGCTGCTTCGAAAAGGCCTATCATACCTTTACTAAATAATGGTTCATTGAACAATTCATTACCAAAATATCCATTCCAATGAACTTTAGGAAGGCCAAATATTGTAAATATGATAAGTGCTGCAACCAAGAAATAGAACATAAATTTCTGAACTTTTGCCATCCACTGTGTACCGAAATAATTAAGTATGAAGAATACTGTCAAAAATATTATTGAGAAGGCAAGTTCATAATTTCTTACGATTGGAATTAACATTCCTAAGTAAGAAGTAAGACCAATTGCGAACATGCCCAAAGAAACAGCACCTAAAAGGCCAACATACTGTGTAAATCCAGCATATGTTTCACCAACAAAAACAATATTCTGTGTATAAATACCACCTTTTAGTCTAATAACTGAAGAAACAAAAATTGTTGGAAATGTACTAAAAATCGTAAATACTGCAGCTACCATAAATGCAATATTAACTGAACGCCCTGTCATGTTCAAAGCAGCGATAGACATAACCATAACGCCAGCGCCGATAATCTGACCCACGGCTATGGACATAAGATCCATACGGCCCAAGGTTCTTTGATCTTGATATGTTTGTTGTTGTGCCATAATAAATTCTCCTTTTTTATTTTACGAGTATTGTCTTTATGACAATCACCTTTTATGGTTACATTGTACACATTTTATTAACATAATATCAACATTTTTATAACAAAAGACATAAAAACATTGTTTTAGCTAAAAAAATACAATGTTTTTGTTTATTTTTACTAACATTTTTCACAAGTTTTTTGTTGAGATTTGTATTATCCGTTATTATGCACAATTTTAAAAAATTTTTTATACTTTAGTGGTTATTTTTTTAACAATCTTATGTTATTTTGTGTATCTTATACAGTATATATCTGTTTTTCTTAATTTTATTTTGTTTTTTATCATTTTGTTTAATTTATAAAATATTAAAAATATGTATCTCTTCGCATATAAAAAAAATCATTATCATTACTTTATTTAATAAATAGTTTCCAGCATAAAAAAAAGCAAATCGAAATATAATTCGATTTGCTCTCAGTTAAAACTTTTAATTGTTTTTACATTAATGGTCCTGCAATCCTAAGGAAAATTTGTAAAATTCTTTTTACCACAGGTGTATTTTTAACATCTTCCATTGTTACTTGTCGACAGTGCTTCATGGTGTCTTCAAAATCAGCTTTAACTTTTGGTACTGTTGTTCCGCCATAGAAAACACAACTATTTTCAAAATTTAGATACATTGAACGAAAATCGGTATTGGCGCCACCCACTATTGCTTGGTAGTCATCTGTTACATACATTTTCGCATGTATGAAACCAGGTGTATATTCATAAATTTTAACGCCAGCCTCAATAAGAACTTTATAATAACTCTGTGTCACATAATAAACATACCATTTATCCGGTATTCCAGGAACTATTATTCTTACATCTACTCCACTTTGTGCAGCTAATGTAAGTGATGTTAATGTTTCGTTATCTACTATAAGATATGGAGTTGCTATATATACATATTTTTTTGCATTATGTATAACAGAAAGATATATGTTTTCGCAAACATTGGCAATGTCAAGTGGTGTGTCAAAATATGGCTGAATAATTCCATCTGTTTCACAAGAATATTTTGGATGGAAATCTTCATATTTTGCATCATCAAGAGTTACAAACTCCCATGTATTCAAAAATGTTGTTGTAAGTCCCCAAACAGCGTCGCCTTCTATGCGAAAGCCAGTATCCTTCCATACGCCAAATCGCTCAATTATATTTATGTACTCATCAGCTAAATTAAGTCCACCAGTATATCCGATTGTTGAGTCTATTACAGTTATTTTTCGATGATCTCGATGGTTAAGCATGAAATAATCACCTATATGCATACTAAACTTTACATCGTTAAATATATAAGCCTTTATCCCCCACTCTCTTAGTTTTATTTCATATCCTTCTGGAAGATTCATAAGACATCCCCAACCATCATAAATAACTCTTACATCAACACCTTCTTTTACCTTTTGTTTAAGTACTTCTAGTACAGAATCCCATACATATCCTTCATCTATTATGAAATATTGAATGAATATGCTTTCTTTCGCATTACGCAAATCCTGCATATAATCCCTAAACATTGCTGCACCCATATCATAATATCTCGTTGAAGTTTTTTCATAAGGTGGCGCTGATGCAATATTTTCCAAGTATCTAGACTGTTTTGCAGCATTTTCGTCTACTTTGGCTATTTTTTCGATAAGCTTTGGATTTGGTTTTATATTATTATGAGTTTTATCTTTAATTGCAGTAATCCGTTTTTGTTGTTTTCTGGTGAGTTTTTTATCTCCCCAAAAAAAGTATAAAATTGCTCCGGCAACTGGGAAAAATACCATATCTAACATCCATAAAAGTTTATATGATGGATTCATATTATCTTTTTCAAGCAAATAAAACATCACTAGCACACTAAATACTGTAAGCAAAACATATGCCCGAGTTCCCATTGTATATAATTTTTTTGTTAAAACAAAAAACAAAGCTATCTGTATGACAGCAACCATTGATATAATGAATCGCTTAGAATAAACAAACCTTTTAAATTTATTCATATTTTCCCCTTATATTTAATATTTTTATTACATCTCTGTAAAATTATTATAAAATATATAATTAAAATAGGCAGGAGAAATATCCCCCGCCTATTTTTAATTATTTCTAAAAAATGCGATAGCAACACTATCAGCACCCACATGGTTACCAACAGATGCACCAATAGGATATACTTTAAGATTTTTTGCTACACCAAAGCGTTCATCTAAGCGGATGATGAGGTCTTTATGCCATGTCGTTTCTGGGCCGATATAACCTACAATACACATTTCATTCTTGTCGATACCAGTTGTTGTATTTTCTATAATATCTAGTGTCTTCTCGATAGCACCTTTCTTACCTCTAGGCTTAGCTACAACATCAACTTTTCCATTTACAGTAGTAACTGGCTTAATATTTAATAAATTCGCCACAAAAGCTGTGCCTGGAGAAAGACGACCACTGCGTTTTAGATAGGTTAAATCACCTACAATTGTATATGCATCTAAACGATTTTTATAATCTTCCATTGTTGCACATAACTCTTCAAAGTCCACACCACTCTGTATAAGTTCATAGGCTTTGTACACCATAAGCCTTACACTTATAGAAATATTATTTGTATCTATTAGATAAATTTTATCGTATTCACTTGCGTCAGCTGCAATATTTGCAGACTGAAATGTACCAGAGAGGTTTTGCGAAACAAATAACCCAATCACATAATCTCCTGCTTCTTTTGCTTCATTAAAAATTTTCAAGAATGACTCAGGTGATGGCTGGCTTGTGAGTACAGGACTTTTAGCATTATCTGCTTTTTCAAAAAAATCTTTATATGTTATTGTGTCTCCTTCAACATATTCAACACCATCTATAACAACAGTTAGCCTTCCTACACTTATACCTTTTTCGGCTGCTTCCAGAACATCGATATCGCTTGTTGAGTCAGTAACTATTCTAATGCCCATAAATTTCCTCCATAAATACAAAAAATGAGTATTTTTCACTTATTCATTTCTATATAGTATATAGTTTTTTAAGTCATTGTCAATTAAGAATATACATTATTCCATAGTAACTATTTCAATAGATTCTACCACTACATCATCTTTAGGTTTATCGTTTTCATCAGTTTTAGCACGACTAATTTTATATGCCACATTAAGTCCTTCATATATTTGTCCAAAAACAGTATAACGATAATCAAGTGAAGAATATCCACCAGCTTGTTTATATAAATCTATAACATCACTTCTCCAACCAGCATCGTTCATTTTTTGAACATCCTCATCAGAAATTTTTCCAATAGGACTTGTTACAAAGAAAAACTGACTTCCATTGGTATCTTCTCCGTGATTAGCCATAGAAAGCGCACCATTATAATGATGAAGGTTATCCGAAAATTCATCTTCGAACTCAAGTCCCCATATACTATTGCCACCATGGGGACTTCCATCCGGTGAGCCTGTCTGTATCATAAAATTTTCGATAACTCTATGAAATGTCATACCATTATAATACCCACTTTGAGCTAATAATATGAAATTTTCTACAGCTTTAGGTGCATATTCAGGAAAAAGAAGTACCTTTATTGTACCTTCACTTGTATTTATAACAGCTGTTTTGTCACCAACAGCTGGTTGTGAAAACTGAATTTCATTCGTATCAACACTTAACTTCTCTCCACCAAGCCCAAAACCGTTTTGGCAGCCTGTTAATACTATTGCAAGAATCAAAAATGTACAAATTATCTTTTTCATATTTCTCCTTGTAAAAGTTGCAATAAAACAATAAAAATATAATATAATAATTATTCTAACATATATTATGCAAAAAATATATGTATTTTTTATGTTTTATTATAATTAGTAAAAATATTTATCGATTATGTATATTTTAGTAGAATTGTTTTCATTTTATTGACTTGAACAAAAAAATAGTGTAATATATGGATAAAAGAAATAGGAGGTACATTCCAATGCAGGATAAAGATTTGGAGTTCTTAGCCGATACTGAAGAAGATGAAACTTATTCCGCTGATATTCTCACATTAACTGATGAAAATGGCGAAAATTTTGAATTTGAAGTTATCGACTCTGTTGAACATAACGAACTGACATATGTTGCAGTGGTTGAGGTGTTCGATGACAAAAAAGCTCAGGAAGAAGAGCCTGTTCTTATCATATTCCGCGTAGGTGAACCTGATGAAGAAGGTCTAGACACATATGATGTTGTTGATGATGACGAAGAATACTTTGAAATTGCTGGCATCTTCGAAAAACGTCTGAGTGAAATTTATAACATAGAAGAATAATATTACACTGAGGACACATAATATAAATTATAAGCCTGTCTTGTGCGATTAAATGTAGCTATTTTTAATCCTACAATTATATTAAACGGAGGCTAACGTCTAATCGGGAATTGTAGACCTCCCCTATTTGGGAAGAAGGGAACATGAAGCGAATAGCTTAGCATATCCACCCTAGCTTACAAGCCGGGTTCTAATATGGCTGCATACGGCTTGGCGGGTTTATATATAAAAAATCACGTAACCTGTTTAAGGTTACGTTTTTTGTTATGGGAGATATTTATATGGCTTTTAATGAACGTACACTTATGACTATTGGAACTGAAAAATATGAAAAAATAATAAATAGTCACATAGTTTTAGTCGGCGCAGGCGGAGTTGGTGGAGCTGCACTTGAATGCTTCGCTCGTTTTGGAATAAAAAAAATTACAATAATTGACTTTGACATAATAGATGAAACCAATCTAAACCGTCAGATTATTTCTAATGTAGAAAATATTGGTGATTATAAAGTTGAAGTAGCTAAAAAAAGAGCTCTTTCAATAAATCCAAATTGTGAAATAACAACATATAATATGTTTATCCAAAAAGAAAATCTCAACATTATATCAAAATTATCACCTGATTTTGTTGTAGATGCTATAGATAGTGTTAAAAGCAAACTAGATTTAATTGAATACTGTAGAGAAAATGATATAAAAATAATTTCTTCTATGGGAACAGGAAATCGTTTTTCTATAGATGGTTTTGTCATCGATACTGTAGAAAATACTGCCGGAAACGGATGCGGACTGTCTAGAGTAATTAGACAAGAGTTAAGAAAAAGAGGTATAAATGGGCATATAAGCCTATTTAACAAATATCCTCCACAAAGCAAATCAGTAAATTCATCAAATGGTCGTCATGCTCCTGGCTCTACTGTTTTTGCACCAAATTTAGCTGGAATCATGATTGCTCAATATGTTTGTGAACAACTTTCAAAATAATTCAAATAAAAAGCACCTTGTTATAAGGTGCTTTTGTTTTTATATTATTCCAAGTGCGTTAATAGCCTCCAACATACTCGGCACTAACCATGTACCTATAAATCCAATTATAAATATCGCATATAAAAAACACTTTTCGTTTAATTTGCTATATTTTTTTTCATCAGACATTTTGTCTGCTAAGCTCTCATTTAAAATTGGAAACTTGAATATAATATTACCCAATATTGAACCAGTAAACATAACCGGCGTCATCACTGATATATATGGAATATTTTCTAAAAATTTACTTAAAGGTTGCCAGCTTTGACTAGTAGCGATTCTAATGTCAAACAAATGATAAAGCAATCCTCCATCAAAAAGAATAGCTCCGGTTTGATTTGAATAGTTATATAGACAATATGAGAAAAATGCTATTGCCATAATAATATCAATGTAAAACCATGGTTCTTTATTTTTTTGCATAAATGTTGTAATAACTATAAATGGTACCATTAGTATAAGCCACTGAGGGTGCCAATAAATACTATTAAATAGGAAAGAAAAAATTACCATAGGAATATAAATTGCTAGATACTTCCTAAGCGTTTCATTTTTTGGTACATATAAAAAGGTCGCAAAAACTATTAAAGAATAAACCAAAACAAAAGCAGGAACTGCTCTCATCCCTGTATCATATGTAATTTCAAACATTCGATTTATCATAGCATTAGTAAATACCGCTGCATTTCCAGTTCTTCCCCAAAAAATAAATGTTGTCGGTATGTATAGCCAAAGACTTAAAAATGAATATTTTATAATATTCAAAATTTTCTTTTCATTAAGCAATATAAGAGGTATAAAAATAAGCAAAGAAAAAAATTTAAATACTACACTTATTCCAATTACAAAACTAAACTTTTTCATATCACCATCAAGATAATACAATAAAGCCCATAACATAAAGAAAAGGCATAAAGTGTCATATTGTCCCATTGCCATAGGAGAAAAAAATGAAATAGGATTAAATATAAAAAACATTGCAGCCATATATGACTTACTATTTTCCATTCCCAATGCATCACAGATTTTTTTTACAATAATACCACTGCCAATAAAAAATCCTACACTAATAATTTTTGCCCAATAAATTATAAATATTTCATTTAATGCAAATCCAAATATTTTATTAAAAGCAAAAACTGGAAGTTCCCATAGCCCAAATAAAATATAAATCATTATATTATAATTAGCTACATTTATATAGTAATATAAATTGTTATGTGCTGCACAGAGTTCATAAAAATTCATAAAATTACCACTAAAAACACTCTCTAAAAATACATAACTATGATTTGCTGTTTCCCATAAATCAGGGTGTGACATAAATAAAAATGCAAATATAAACGACAATCCAAAAAATATTTTATCATATGTTTTGAATTCTTTTGAAAGTTTAATTCTTTTATTTATAGAATTCATAAATATTCCTCTACTACTAAAATATTATGTATATATAATAATTGTTTAGGAGTATTTTGTCAAAGAAAAAGAGCGGAAATACCGCCCCTTTTCCCTATTGTATTACTTTTTCAGCAAATGTATTATCAACTATATCATTATATGCTATCTCAGCTGATAATTCGCCGGCATTTTCAAGAATATCACAAAGTCTATTAAAATCTTCTTCAGTCATTTTACAATTTTCACTATATGCACCTATATCTTTATATCTATTTATAACTGAAACTATAGTTTTTTCATCTGTATCTGCAAAAGAAGGAGCTATTACTTTTGCTATCTCTTCTGCTGTACTATTTTGGACAAACTGTTGTCCTTTATAAATCGCATTAGTAAAGCGCTGAACAAGTTCTTCATTTCCTTCTAAGTAATCTCTATTAGCAAAATATGTGGTATATGGAACTCTTCCACCCTCTTCGCCAATAGATGCAAGAATAAATCCTTTTCCTTCATTTTCAATATCTGTTGCACTTGGTTCAAATACCGTTACATAATCACCTGTTCCTGATATAAATGCCCCCGTCATTGCGTTAAATGATATTGAGTCATCAAAAAACACATCCTTTCCTACTTCCAATCCGTTTTGATTTAGACAATAAAGCAACATCATATAAGGTATGCCGCCTTTTCTGCCTGGAAGAATCGTACTTCCTTTTAAATATTTCCAATCAAAGTTATTTATTTTTTCACGCCCAACTAGAAATGAACCATCGCACTGTGTCAACTGAGCAAAAACTTTAGGATAATCGTCTTTTCCTTGTGCACAAACATAAATAACTGATTCTGGTCCCGCAAAACCTATGTCAGCCGCATCAGTTAGCAATGCAGTCATTACCTTATCTGCACCACCAGCATTTACTAACTCAATTTCAATCCCTTCTTCTTCAAAATATCCATTATTTAAAGCTACGTACATTGGTGCATAAAATATAGAATGCGTAACTTCACTTACTCTTATCTTTTCTGTAGCTTTTTCTTTACTATTACAACCCACCAAAATAAATGACAGCAAAATGGCTGTAAGTGCTAAATACAATAATTTTCTTAGATTCATTTTTATCTATACCCCCACTAAACATGATTAAGAAATTTTTTAGCTATTTTTTCAAGATAATTTACAGCACTATACATGATGAAAGCAATAAACCCTAGCAAAACAACACTCATCATAACCAGATCCATTTTAAATACCTGACCAGCATAAACTATAAGATATCCTAATCCCGCTTTAGAAACGAGAAACTCTCCTGCTATTACACCAACCAGGCTTAAACCTATATTAACTTTTAAGCTTTGAAAAAAAACAGGGATGTTATAAGGCATAACTATTTTTTTAAAACTTTCCCACTTCGTAGCACCAAAGCTTTTAACAGTTATAAGTAAATTGACATCTGTAGAGTAAAAGCCATGAGATAATTCCATAACAGTAACAATAAGGGAAATTGCAACTGCCATTGTAATTATTGCACTAGCTCCTGCACCAGCCCATACTATTATGACTGGACCCAGTGCTATTTTTGGAAGACTATTTAACACTACTAAGTATGGAGCAAACACTCTATTCGCAAAGCTTGAAAACCATAACGCAACTGCGATCAAAAGCCCAAGCAATACACCAATCAAAAAACCTACCAATGTCTCACATACAGTGTACAGAACATGAATTATAAGTCCATTTTTTAGCATTGAAAAGAATGTTTTAGCTATTCTAATTGGACTTGATACTATAAACGGATCAACTATGCCACTACATGCTGCAAATTCCCAAAAAGCTAGAATAACTACTATCAAAGTTATTTGAAAGAAACTAACAAGCTGATTTTCTCTTTTTAGGACTTTTAAATATTGAATGCGACTGTAAGATGTATTCTTCACTTTGTCATCTCCTTCCACACAATATCGAAGCATTTTTGAAAGCGATTGTCTCCCCTTATCTTTATCGGGTCTCTATCTGTGTCAAAACCAGTTAATATTTCTCTTTTTACCGTTGAAGGACGATTTGAAAACACAATAATTTTATCACTCATTGCAACTGCCTCGGGTATATCATGAGTAACCATTATCATTGTTTTATTTTCTCGACGCAGTATTTCATAAACATCTTTACTTACATTCACTCTAGTTTGATAATCTAGAGCCGAAAATGCCTCGTCAAGTAATAATATGCTTGGTTTTACTGCTAATGTTCGTATAAGTGCAACTCTTTGACGCATTCCTCCAGAAAGCGCAGATGGATAACTATCCTTAAATTCCCATAGTTGATACTTTTTCAAAAGTTCTTCAGCATATTTTATGTTTACCGGAGTAAGTTTTCTTTGTATTTCTAGTCCCAGTAAAACATTTTTGTAAATTGAACGCCATGGCAATAAGTTGTCATTTTGTAACATATATCCTATATTTTCGTTTATCCCTTGAATCTTTTTCCCATTAAGAAAAACGCTACCAGAAGTCGTATCGGTGATTCCTGCTATGCAAGAAAGCAGTGTGCTTTTTCCACAACCAGATGGACCTACAATACTAACAAATTGGCCTTCTTCAACTTCAAAAGATACATTTTTAATTGCCTCTGTTTCGCCTGTCGGCGTCTGATATGATAATTTAATATTTTCAACAGATAAAAACAAACACATCCACACCACCTTAATCTTTGCGGTATACCGCATTTGCCTTATTATATTTAATAACTATAGCAATTGTGCATTAAATATAAATATAAAATATATCGTACTAAACATACACTATTATTAAAATGATTGCATTTTCAGATACTAATTTTTATTTATAGAATAAATTATTTCTAGGAAAAATCCAAAATTTTCTTAAAAGTCATATATTATTTAATAAAATTTTATTGGTTTTTCTACTCGATTTTTCACAGGTTATTTTTCACACTTATTATGGCGTATAAAATATTATTATAAGTTTATAAAATTAAAACTATAAGTAATGACATACTAATATTGCAATTAAAATTAATAATCACTTTGTGTTTTAATTGCAAATTTAACACACTAGATATTAAACGCACATATGAAAACACCCTTTATACTTCATATAAAGTATAAAGGGTGAAAATATCACTATAAAATATTTAATAATATATCATAATTAATCTTTTATGATTTATTTGCGGAATCCGCCACCACGACTACCACCGCCAAAACTTCCTCCACGGCTACTACCTCGACTACCGCTGCTGAACCCACCACTACGGCTGCTACTAGAACCAAAGCTTCCGCCACGGCTACTACTGCTTCGACTGCTGCTACGGAATCCACCACTACGACTACTACTTGATCCAAAACTTCCGCCGAAACTTCCGCCTCGACTACTGTGGCTACTGCCAAAACCTCCAGTTCTTGAAGAACTGTTATATGATCTGGTTGTAGAACTTGTATGTGTGTGGCCATAATAAGAGTTTGGTCTATATCCACTAGGTGTGAATATTGTCCTGCGCCTTCTATATGGGTAATATGGGCGTGTCATAATATTCATAAGTATAAGAATTACCAAAAGCAAAATAACGATAACTAAAGTACCCTCTGATATGTTACTGCTACTGTTAGTAATAACAGTTACATTCTCACTGCCGACAATATTAACATCATAGTATTCCTCATACATATTTATAAGTTTATTAAAAGCTATCCTTGCTGGTTCATCAATATTTCGATTTTCAAAATCTTTCACTGTAAATGATGAATTAAGTACTTCTGACAATTCTTCATCAGTAAAGGCGTATATAAGCCCATCACCCTGAACTATAACAGCATCTGTATCATTAACTGCAATTACAAATACACAGCTATTTTCAGATAAATTGGTATTTACACCTAAATCCCATGCAATATCGAAAGCATCTTTGCCATTTGTAGTATCAATTGTTGCGACTTGAATTTCTCCGCCAACTTTTGAAACAAGGTCATTATTCAATTTTGTTATAAATGATTCAGTCTCATCTGACAGAACATTTGCATTATCTTGCACATATACGCCACTTTCAAGTATTTCTACCCTATCTGATGGTTTTTTAGACTGTCCGATAAAGAAAGAAATTACGATTACAATTGCCAAAACAGCCCAAGCTGTATTGCGTTTCTTCAAAAATTCCATCTTTTCTCCTGAAAATATAGATTATTATATTATAAAATTAGTGAAGTTCAAGAAGTTTTGTCTTCAATTCGCCTTCAATCCTACCAAGTTCTGCTTCTGCCTGTTTACGTTTTACAGAACCATCACTCTGTATCTTCATAACTTCATCAAGTGTTTCTATAAGCTGTTGATTTGTATGTTTAAGTGTTTCAATATCAATAATGCTTCTTTCAGCTTCTTTCGCTGTTGCAATGGTACTTGTTTTCAGCAAATCAGCATTTTTCTTGAGCATGTCATTTGTAATTTCAGTAACTTCCCGTTGCGCCCTAGTAGCCTGTCTAGAATGTTCTAGTCCGAGTGCAAGAACCATTTGACTCTTCCAAAGTGGTATAGTGTTTACAAGACTTGACTGAATTTTTTCAATCATCAAAGTATCATTATTCTGTAAAAGTCTTGTTTGTGGTCCCATTTGTACTGAAATTTGTCTTGTAAGTTCAAGGTCATGTATTTTCTTTTCAAAACGATTGATAAGATTTACATAATCATTATATTCTTGAGCCGCTTCTGGGCTTCCAGTTTCAGCTGATTTTTTGCGTAATTCTTCAAGTTCTGTTGCACGAACTTCTTCAATTCGTTTTTTACCTGCAACTATATACATTGTAAGTTCTTTATAGTACTTTTCATTGAGCTCATACATTTGATCCAACATTGCCACATCTTTCATGAGTGTTATCTGATGTTGTTCAAGTGCTGCTACAATTTTATTTACATTTGCTTCAGCAGATGAATATTTTGTTTTCATTTGGTCAAGAGCATTTATAGGTTTTTTAAATATTCCGAATAAACCTTTTTTCTCTTCATTGACATCAAACCCTTTCAACTCTGTAACAAGGTCTGCCAAATCATCACCTATTTCCCCAAGGTCTTTCGTTCTTACACTATTCAAAGCGTTTTCTGAAAAAGTTGCGATGTTTTTCTGAGCTGCTGCACCATATTGCAAAACCAGATTTGAATTTTTAATATCTATCTTTTTGCTAAATTCATCAACTACCTTTTTTTCTTCTTCAGTAAGCTGTGTTTCATCAACAATAACCGCATTGATATCTCTTTTTGCTTCAAGTTTAGCCTTTTCTTCCCGTTCTTTCTGTTCTTCAGTCTGCTGTTTAGCCACAGGTTCTAGTGTAAGCTGTGGGACTTCTGAATGATTAATATCTGGTTCCAAAGTAAGTTCAGGTGTTAAATTAGTTTCGTTCATTGATTATCTCCTTTATTCCTCTAGTGTGTTAATTTGGCTAATATCATCAGCCAATCCTTCGGTTTTCATAAGATTTTCCATAACTTTTATATCAGCACTTATATCTAACGCTTCGCCAGCAAAAAGTGTGTCTAACTGCTTATGGAATGCAGCTACAATCATATCCAATGTCTCATCAACTTTGCTCATAGTGCTTGAAATATTCTCACCTGTTACGCCCTGCGAATTCATTCTATCATATGTATTAAGAAGTTTTAACGTTGTAGGCAAGTAGTAGTTTAAGAATTTTCTTATTTGTGCCTCTCTATCAGGATGTGCTATAACATTATCAAAAATTCTTGTTGTAGTCTGTTCCAAATCATCAATCTGTTCTGAAATCTTTTCATTCAAAATATTCTGATTTAGGCGACGCATTTCTCTTATCGCTATATCTCTATCTTTAATAAGTTTTTCAATTTTTGGATCAATATTAGCATTTGGTTTATCTTCAACTGTTTTTGCTTTATTTGTCTCAGTTTCTGTTTTTGTCTGTGCGCTCCGCTTTTCCGTCTTTTTCTCTATTAAATTAGTTACAACTTTATAAAGCATTACTGCTGCTATAATAAGCACAACATAATGCAAAACTGCAAATAACGGAATAAGCAGTGACCACGCTAACCAAAGTATTGCTACAGAATATATAGGGCTGACCGGTTTTTTATTATTATCGTTGTTCAATTTTGTAAAATCTCCTTATACATTGTTATTGATATTTTACTATCTATAACAGCCATGTGTCAATAAATAAATTTTAAAATATATATCATTTACCTATAAGGCAAAAGCCACCCCATAGGTGGCTCCAGCCTTTTAAGTATATGAATAAAGGAAAAAGCTTATTATCAACAATTATTAACAATATTTAATAATACATAAATAAACTTATTTATATAAATTTTATTTATATTCTTTTTAATATATAATAATCTTATAGTATATCAATGTCAATGAAATATATTATATTTTAACTTTATTTTCACAAGAAAAGTTGTTTTTGTATTGTTATAAATTTTATCCTTACGGGCATACTAACATGTAAACGGAGGATATTAATGTGTACAAAAAAATTTTAAAGACTTTATTTACATTCGGAATTGTTTTTTCATTAGCCATTATGTATATTTCCTCAAAAGTTCCAGACAACCTTTATATAAATTATGGTCAAGATATCAATATAGGCTCTATACCTATTGTGACTTTCAAACCAAAGGAAAAAGAAGCCCCTTCTAGACAGATTCAAACAAACAATGAACCTTTATTATATTCAGCTGACTTTCTAGGAGTATTCCCTATGAAAGAAGTTGTTATCAATCAAACTGAGCAACGATATGTAAGTGTTAGTGGCAAGCCTTTCGGGATAAAAATGTTTTGCGATGGTGTTATGGTAGTTGGCTTTTCTGATATTCTAACTAGCACGGGATATCAAAACCCAGCTAAATTAGCTGGTCTTAAAATAGGTGATATTATACTAAGTATGAATGACGAAAATGTGCAAACAAATGAAGATGTTGAAAAAATAATAAAATCCAGTAAAAATATTCCTATAAAAATATCATATCTTCATGATGATGAACAACGAACAACGCTATTAACAACTGTCAGAGATGTTAATATAGATAATTATAGAAGTGGTATGTGGGTGAGAGATTCTGGTGCTGGTATTGGCACAATGACATTTTATGACTGTTCTTTAGGCTTTTTTGCTGGACTAGGTCACGGTATAAAAGATGTTGATACTCATAAAGAATTGCGTCTTTTATCAGGAGAAATTGTGCCTGTAAAAATAACTGGTCTTGTAAAAAGTAAGAATGGCTCTGCTGGACGGTTAAAGGGGTCATTTACTTCATCAACAGCAAATGGTAAAGTTTTATATAATGGAGAAACAGGCGTTTATGGCAAAGCATACTCATTTGAAAAAGAAATACTTATGCCAGTAGCTACCCCCGCAGAAATAAAAACAGGTCCTGCTTATATTTTGACAACTATAAATGGCACATCTCCTCAAAAATATAAAATTGAAATAGAAAAAGTTAACCTTACTTCTAAGGACCCTATAAAAAATATGGTTATTCGAATTACAGATCCGCAGCTTTTATCTCTTACTGGAGGAATATTACGGGGTTTTAGTGGAAGCCCTATAATACAAAATGATAAACTTGTCGGAGCTGTAACACATGTATTTGTAAATCAAGTAGATAGAGGATACGGTATTTTTGCTTATAATATGTTAAACACTATGGATGCAATAGCGGCAAAGCAAAGTAAAAAAGTGGCTTAATCTTAGGATTAGCCATTTTTTTTCTGACAATAATAATAAAAAAATATATGGAGGAAAAATGAAAAAATTTCGTGTTTTTCTTAAGACTTTCATTATAACTTTGTCACTTATGAGCTTTTGTTACTTTATTTTATATTTATCTATTGACAATAAAGCTTCAGTAACTGGTGAAAACAAGTTTGATGTTCCGATAAATATGCCTCGGGTAAACGATAGTAAAACATTGTTTTTAGAGGTGGGTAAGGAAAATCCATTTTTCTTTATCATAAAATTCAATGCAATAGAAGGCAAAGTATGTATAGTAAGTATCTCACCTACTTATAAATACAAAACAAGTGACCTAACCCTTGCAGAAAGTCTAAAAAAAGCAGGAATAATGCAATGTGTATTAGAAACTTCAAAAGAATTTGATATAAAAATAGATTACTTTTTGGAATGCTCTTGGCAAGAATTGGGGTTACTCATAGGAGATTTATCTGATTTTGGTATTGAAAGTTTAAGTAAAAATATGCCTAAATCAATTCAAAATTTTCTTCTAAAGGGTGCAGAAAATATTGACGGAAGAACTATTGTAAATGCCGCCGAAAAAGCCAGTGTTTTTCTAGATAACGAACTTGGACTTGGCTTTTTGAACGAATCTGCATATCTAATAATAAAAAATAATATAAACTTACTTGCAGAAACTTGTGGTAAGCAAATGAAAAATAATTTTAATAAATTTAATACAGATATAAATCCTGAAGGAATGAAAAACTTTGAAAGGATTTTAAATTTTCTTAATATTGAAGGTGTGGAGTATCCTAGATGTGTTATAACTAAAAATACTATCAATGCCGATGAACAAATTTCTGAAATTTTAAAATAGTCATAATTCAATTCTAAATACGCAATTATGCATATAATATTTATATTTTTAAAATGTAAAACATTTTATGATGTATTTTTATATGCAATTAATACAATTTTATTTAAAATTGTATTAATACATTTATATGTAAAAATATGTATTATTATAAAT
>JAHHTS010000178.1 GCA_020024475.1 Oscillospiraceae bacterium | reverse complement strand
TCATTGGCTGGGGTACAAGGATTCGAACCTTGGGAATGTTGGAGTCAGAGTCCAATGCCTTACCGCTTGGCGATACCCCAATGAAAAGTGCTTATATATAATATCACATAAAAGTTATTTTGTAAAGAGTTTTTTAAAAAATTATTAATATCAATTTTATATATTTATGTTAAAAATTAAATATCTTGCAGTAAATTATAAAAATATAGTATAATTTTAGTAATATATTTGATTTGAGGAAATATAAAATATGTATAAAATATTGAAAAAAGAATTTTTAAACTCGAAAGTATGTAAGATGATAATTAATGCACCAAATATATCAAAAAAAGCTAAGGCGGGACAATTTGTTATTTTACGTGCTGGTAATAATAGCGAGAGAATGCCTCTTGCAATTTCAAACTATAATAGAGAAAATGAAACAATAACAATTATATTCAAAATTGTTGGAAAAAGTACACTGGAACTTGCTGAAATTAGAGAAAACGAGTTTATATGTGACATTGTTGGACCATTAGGAAATTTATCTGATATTAATAATATAAACAAAGCTTTAATTATATGTGATGATATAAGCTGTGCTAATGCGCTTTCAATTGTAAAGTCTATAAAAAACAGTGGAGCTGAAATTCATAGCATTCTAAACTTTAAAAATAGTGATGATATAATTTTAAATAATGAGTATGAAAATTTAACTGATAAGCTCGTATTGTCAATAGGTGATACTAAATCTTGTATAGATGATTTAGAACAACTTATTATCAGTGGGAATAGGTATGATAAAGTTATTGCAATTGGTTCTCTTGTAATGATGCAAGCCGTATGCAGTATAACTAAAAAATACAGTATTAAAACAATGGTTTCTTTAAATCCAATCATGGTTGATGGAACAGGAATGTGCGGTTCATGTAGAGTTACTGTTGATGGTAAAATGAAATTTGCTTGTGTAGACGGACCAGAATTTGATGGACATAAAGTAGATTTTGAAGAAATTATAAGTCGCTCATCTATGTATAAAGAATGTGAAGAACATAGAAAAGAAGGTTGTTGCAACCTTTTTAATAAGGAGGTTGAATAATAAAATGCCGAATATGGATTTAAAAAAATATCCTATGCCAAGCCAATCAGTAGAAGAAAGAATAAAAAATTTTGACGAAGTTGATTTGGGATATACTTTAGATATGGCTATGACAGAAGCACAGAGATGTTTAAATTGTAAAACAAGACCATGTGTTTCTTCATGTCCTGTAAATATAGATATACCTGATTTTATTGCAGAGGTTGCAAAAGGAAATATAGAACAAGCATATAAAATATTATCAAAAAAAACAAGCCTGCCAGCTGTTTGTGGAAGAGTATGTCCACAGGAAATACAATGTGAAAGTAAATGTGTACGCGGGATAAAAGGTGAAAGTGTTGCTATTGGACGACTTGAACGCTTTGTTGCAGACTGGCATAGAAATAATTATGAAATAGTGCCAGAACATGTAGAATGTAATGGCAAAAAAATTGCTGTTATAGGTGCTGGACCAACAGGTATTACTTGTGCAGGAGAACTTGCCAAAAAAGGTTATGATGTTACAATTTATGAAGCACTTCATGTTGCAGGTGGTATTTTAGTTTATGGAATTCCAGAATTCTGTTTGCCTAATAATGTTGTTGAATACGAGATAGAAAAATTAAAATCTATTGGTGTAAAAATAGAAACAAATACTGTAATTGGAAAAACATTTACTATTGATGATTTATTTGAGATGGGGTATAAAGCTGTATATATAGGCAACGGTGCAGCTGTTCCAAACTTTATGGAGATACCTGGAGAAAATCTTAAAGGTGTTTACAGTGCAAATGAATATCTTATGAGAGTAAATATGATGCAGGCGTATCTTCCAAATAGCAAGACACCAATAAGAAAAAGTAAAAATGTTGCAGTTGTTGGTGGAGGAAATGTTGCAATGGATGCTGCAAGATGTGCTGTTCGTATGGGTGTTGAAAATGTTTATATTGTATATCGTCGTGGAATGGAAGAATTGCCATCACGTTTAGAGGAAATTAAACATGCTCAAGAAGAGGGAATTATATTTAAAACTCTTACGAACCCGGTTGAAGTTATTGGCGATGAAAATGGTCAAGTAAAAGCAATAAGATGTGTTGAAATGACTTTAGGAGAACCAGACCAATCTGGAAGAAGAAGACCGATAGTTAAAGAAGGCAGTGAATTTACTATGGATGTGGATACTGTTATTATGGCAATTGGTACAAGCCCAAGCACACTTATTTCGTCAACAACAGAAGGTCTGGAAACAGATATAAAAGGTCGTGTAATTATAAAAGATGATGCAGGGGAAACATCAAGACATGCTGTATATGCAGGTGGTGATGCAGTTACAGGACCGGCAACTGTTATTCTTGCAATGGGTGCAGGAAAACGTGCGGCAGCGGCAATAGATGAAATGTTGAAGGAAAAGTAATTTTGAAAGAAACATTTAAAAATAATATAAAAGTTACGGCTAGTACTGTTGTTTTGATATTGATAGTAGTGTTCTATTTTGTGTACAATGCTTTTTATGGCAATCCACTTGATAAAATAAAGGCGAAAAAAGAAATAGAAAACTATATGGAAAATAAATATTCAATTTCATATGAAATTTTAGATATTAAATACAATGTTGATACATCAAACTATGATGTCTATATAGTCTTAAACAGTAATGAGAAAAAAGAAATAATAATATCATATAATTTAACAGATAATAAAATTATAGAAAAATAAACAAAAGACAAAAGTATAAAAATTATAAATAATGTTTTATTTTTAAGCAAACACACATAAATATTAGTAAATAAAAAAAGAAGATTGAAAATCAATCTTCTTTTTTTTCACAATTAATTTCTTTTTATATTTTTCTTAAATTTAAAGCATAAATATGCTAAAGAACTTAAAAATGCTACTATTGAAATAGCAATAATTGAATAATCGCTTGTGTCAGGTGAAATTGTAGTTTCTGTTGGTTGTGCATTTGGAACAGGAGATGTGCTTGTTCCATTATTGGAACTTGAATTTGAAGCTACAAAAACAGTAACAATATTATTGCTATCAATTTTAAAGTTATTGCTTTTATCAAGACTGTATCCGTTAGGAATAGATTTAAGCATATCTGATGTGATAGAAGTTAAGTCATAAGAAACCAAGATAGTTTCTTCGCCAACCTTATTTGATGTATTTTTTATAATATAATTTACAGTAACAGATTTTGTTTGGAAAGGAATTTTATTTAAATCCATTTCAACAACAGATGAACCGTCCCATAAAAAGTCACCAGTAATACTCATAGCGTAACCTTGTGGAACTAATTTATTAAAGACACTGTAATTGATAGTAAATGTTCCATTAGGATTCATTGCTAAATCATAACTAGATGTATCATTAACAATTACTTTACCGTCATAAATCATATGAACAGTAATATCTCTTTTAACATTTTCTTTGCGAAGATCTACTTTAACAACAGATGAACCGTCCCATAAAAAGTCACCAGTAATACTCATAGCGTAACCT
>JAHHTS010000177.1 GCA_020024475.1 Oscillospiraceae bacterium | reverse complement strand
CCAACTGTCAGTCAACCGACTTCAAAAAGTTGGATTTTCACTTCAATGCATCGCTTGCTGCTGTCAATTTGGCCAAAGCGGCATGTAAGAGACTCGGAATAGCCTATTCCATATCCTATTGCAAGTCATTCATACACAATGCTTATATGCTTGAACGATTTATTTGCGTGTTCGGGATTAACCCAGACCCGCAAGTTATTGACAAACTTTTCAAAGAACTCATTTTATTTACTGCCAGAGCCGCTTAGGCGTGGCGATTTTTTAACGAACTATTGTGAGAAAAAACACAACAATAATAATTCTCCTAATCATTTTAGGACTTGGCACCTCATTTATTTGGACGTCTCTGGTGCAACATAATAATATACATAAACAAATGTCTACAGAAATTTGTTTTGATAGTGATGTATTATGCTTAGGAACCTTACTATATAATTGTGAGTATGCAGTTATTTTCAAGTATACAAATACAGGAAAAATACCTTTGTCAATAACAGACGTACGCCCTTATAGTGATTGTATTTATGCAAATTGGGACAAACATACAATAAATCCTGGCGAACATAATGAAATAATCATTGTATTTAGACCTGATTCCTGGGGCTCATTTTCAAAGAGTATCAAAGTACATTATGGGGCATCCGGGGGCACCAAAATATTAAAAATTTGTGAAAACATAACTATGAATTAGTAAATGACAATATAATGAAAAAGATAAAAATCTTAATTATTACAATAGTAGCTATTGCCTTTAGTATTATTTATTTATACATGTTCTATCCTCAAAATTACGGATATAATAATTTAATGAAAACTCCAACAACCATTAGATTTAAACAAGATACATTAGATTTAGGAACATTACTATATAATAGCGAAAAACAAGTTGTTTTTCAGTTTACAAACACGGGATCTGTCCCTTTATTAATTAGTAATATCCGCTCTTCTTGCGATTGCACATCAATAAAATGGGAAAAACGTCCTGTAAATCCAGGAGAAACTGGTGAAATAAAAGTTATAATGAAGCCTAATTCATTGGGAATGTTTTTGAAAACGATAAAGGTGTATTGTAATACATATGAGCAAGTTATAAACTTAATACTTCGTGGAAATGTGACAGAGGATTGAGTTTTGATGTTTAATCTGAATAAAAATATTTCTAAAAAAGGAAGGAGGAGGTTATGTGATTATATCTTTTTAAATACATTCTTTTACAAAAAATCAAACAACAATACTGTAGAACTAAAACAAAAAAATGAAAATGAAAAAAAATAGATTTATTATTGGTTGTATTTTTGCAACAGCAACTATTATAAACATTGATGTAATGTTCAATAATATAGGGCAAGATGCCCATCTTGCCCTATATTATCTCAAATAGAAGCAATGGCTCGGGGAGAAGGTGGAGGACAGATTGTTTGTAGATGTTCCAAAGTAACAGATCAGTCTTGTGCTGTAAACAATAAGGGTAGTGTCTGTGCAAGTGGTGATAATATTCACTGCGAAAACTGGAATTTAAATTGTCACAAAAACATCTAATAAAAAAAGAAGAGGAAAAAACCTCTTCTTTCCTAATATATAAGATATGAGATACATATTTATTTTAGTAATTGTTTTGGGGATTTCAGCATGTCGGGAAGATAAATTCTATTATCCAGAAATAGTTAATTCTAGAAACATTCAAATTGATTCAATAAAATTCGAAAGACTTGAATTGAATTTGAATGGATATGAGAGTTCGTATTATGGTTATTCATTTATAGAAGATTCTTGTATTTATTATGTTGACAAGTATTTTTGTTGGTTATTTGCTTTTACTAAAAATGGAAGTTTGTTATTTCGCGAATTAGGACAAGGAAGAGGACCTAGGGAAGTTGTCTGTAAAAGAATTAGTGGAGTTGCCAAGTGTCAAGATCATGAACTTTTGATTTTAGGATATACTTTAGATCATTATTTCTTTAAAAGTAATTTTAATAGATCTAATGCATTTTTATTGGAGAATAATATCGAAGGAACTATTTATGAGAAATCGGATACCTATACAACCTTTTATCCGAATTTGGAAATAAGAAATAGTGGTAATAGTTTGTATTACAATATTTATTCAGAGAGTGATAATTTCAATTTCATAGATACACCAGAAAAATATTACAAAAAATCAAGAACATTAATGCAAGTAAATAAAAACAATGGAAAAGTAGAACGAGTGTTTTGTTTTTATCCTCCATTTTATCAAAATGATATAGGAGCGTATAATGCTTTCCTTTCATTAAATTATGCTTTTGACAATGCCGGTAATCTTTATGTTGCATTTGAAGCGGACAGTACGATTTATACGTATGAAAAAGACAAATATCCTGTTAGGGCATTTGGCTATATGGGAAGAGATATGAATCGAAATTATACTCCCATTGTAAATTGGAACGAGTGCAGTGAAATCATGTACAAAGAACGAAATACTAAAGGTTATTTTACATCATTATTTGTTTCTCCTGTCAATCAAGATATTTTAAGAACATATCAAAAAGGTGAGCCCCTGTGTAATGGCGGATTACAAATATATAGAAAGGGAATGTTGATAGGAGATGTAAAAACACCGCGTGTGTTTAAAATAAAGGGGTATATATCGCCTTATTACTATTCCGATATTATATTCGATGTTGACAATGAAAAAATGTATGTATATCGCTTTAAACTTGATTGAATATGAAAATACTGATATTGTTTTTACTTTTGTTTTATGGATGTCGAAGAAATCAGATTGCAACAAAATCTGTAGAGGAAAATAATCCCATTTCGAACATAAAATGGGATGTTAAAACCATTGACTTTGGTAATGTCTGCCAAGATACGATTATTAAGGGATGCTTTAATTTGTATAATCAGGATACTTTACCATTGCTTATATACTATGTTAATCCCGAATGCAATTGCACGAATTTTTCTGTCAGTTCTTATTTGATAAACCCCCAAGATTCTTCCCAAATAATTTTGCATCTTAATACAGAAGGCAAACATGGATATCAAAGGATCATTACAACGGTATGTACAAATAGCAGACAAAAGTTTTTTAAACTAACTCTAAAAGGTTATATTGATTGATATTAATATAATTTTACAAGTAAATATTATAGAATATGGTAACAGTGCACTTACAATTTTGTCTGCTGGGCTGTATAGCAATTTGGTGCTTTTTGAGACAACTACTTTGTAGTAATTCCTCGATATACGAATTGGTACAAATATGTATTGTTTGTTGGGGAATTTACGAAGCTATTTATGGTTGTTTGCAGTTATATGGATGCGCAGTTTCTAATAATTATTTATATAAGATTACCGGCTCATTTCAAAATCCCGGCCCTTATGCAGGTTTTTTAGCAACAATTCTTCCTTTACTATTGCAATTCTTTCTACAGAAATCATTAATTAAAAATAAATGGTTTCGATTGCCGATATCTTTATTATGTTATGGTGGAGTATTGTTGTTTTTAAGTATTCTTCCTGCAACCATGAGCAGAGCTGCATGGCTGGCTGCAATTTTAGGATGTAGTATTATATTGTCTCAACATTATAAATTATACGACCG
>JAHHTS010000176.1 GCA_020024475.1 Oscillospiraceae bacterium | reverse complement strand
ATGTACATATCGTCCAGAGGAAGAGTCTTTTTGCAGAATTCAAGAAGGATTACAAGAGGATTGCTCATCCAAAATTTGTGCCGGGCTTTGTGGGACGACAGCGATAGAAAACATCCTTGCATCATCTGAGCGAGCATCCCCTTTGGATAGCCACGGCTGCCAAAGGGGGGAATTTTTTAGGGCTTGCCCTAATACCCAAATCAAAAAATAGTTTCTTACAAACAGAAAAAGCGGGTGCCGGAAAGTTCCGACACCCGCTGATCTTTTTATGTAATTTTTCGGAGGGAGGTTTTAGGAGCCTGCTCCTAACGATTATACTGTTTTACGACTTTTGGGAGTATAAACAGACTGCTCGCTAAGATGATACAGACGATGTTCTCTCTAAAATCTTTCTCTGCTTTTTATTCTTTAAAAAGGCACTATTCTCACGAATAGTGCCTAAATTCATTTTTATTTACTTGAGGATAGAAGATAGCACCGCTATAAATTCATCTTGTGAAACGCCTTTTGCATTTACACAAAAGCCAACATTTTTATACATAAAGATTGCGTGGTAGCCACTTGATTCAGAATAACCTATTACAACTTCCCAGGTGTTAATTATAGATTTTTCTTCTGATGACTTGCCAAAGCCATAATCTAAAACAGGCAAAGAGCCCTTTTTAATTTCAATGTTAACACTTCTTGTAAAATCTTCATTAGAATAATTTAGAACGGTTTGATCCCAATAAACATCGCCGGAGCCACCATCTTTTCTATAAATCCCATAAAATTCGTCCTCCCATTCCTTAATGTCACTGGGAACGGTTGGGAATATTTCAATACCATAATAATCGTTTATTTCAGCCTTATCCATTTTCACAAAGTCATCCTGCTTTAGTTCAAAGTTAAGCTTGGATCTATCTGCGGAAAATGAAGTAATGTTGTTAATTACGATTTTATTTTTTGAGGGTGATTCATTGGGACCGTAATGATCTACCTCTCCGGGATATATGGAATCATTTGCAATTTGTGTTGACTTATTTTCAAATAATCCACCTTGCCAAACGCCAACTCCTAATAAGGCAACAAGGCAGATGCAACAGATTGGTGTCACCGTTTTTGCAATAAATCTTCTTCTATTCTTTTTTTCTGTTTCATATTTGTCCCTGCGTACAAAAACGCTATTTGCCACTTCATTATAGTTCTTCATATACAAAGCCCTCCATTTCAAGTTGAGATTTTAAAGATTGTTTTGCTCGATAAACAAGATTTTCAGTTTGCTTATATGATTTTTTTATGATAGATGCAGTTTCCTTTATAGTGAAATTTTCAAAATAGATTAGATAAAGTACGTTACTGTATTTCACATTTATTTTAGTAAGAGCTTTATGTAACATGATTTTATGCTCATCTCTAAAATATTCTTTTTCAATATCAGCTTCATCATTTAAAATAACTGACAATTCTTCTGCTGAAACTTCGCTAATCTTAGAGCTTTTTCTTATATAATCAACCACAATATTTCTGCCAATAGAATACAGCCACGTCTTAAAACTGCTCTTTCCTGAAAAGTGCGGTTTTTTTGTAACTAATCTAACGAAAGTATCTTCCATTAAATCTTCAGCTATATGAATATTTTTTACATAGTTGTTTATATAAAGCATAAGACCGTCTTTGTACTCTTTGATTATTTGAACGATACCGTCATCATCACCATCAAGAAAACGGCGGTAGCTACTTGCACCATTATCCATTAAATTCCTCCTCTCCAAAAGGTTAATTATCCTTTCACTTATTAGTCGCAGTATTTAGTCTTTTCCCTCACTTTAATTAAATTAGTTTCAATTATATCGTAAAATATTTATATGATACCAATCCTTTATAAAAAAGCTAATATAGCAACAGTAAATCAAGTAATGCCGCCCGTCTCATTTGAGACAGGCGGCATTACTTGATTATCACAATAGGTTTTTAAGTGTGTCTCTTCTGGTGACATACTTCTTCAAAGTTAATATATCTTTTCCCTTAAAAAGTTAATTTACCTGTGGTACTTTTCTTTAGCTTATCATATTTTAGCTTGCTTACCCGTAATTTTACAGAGTCGCCACCTTCTAAGCTAAAGATTATATAATAAATTGGAAGAACTTCATCCTTCATTCCCATACCGCTCTCAAAAGGTTCACTGGTATGATATTCATCAATTGTTTTTGAACTTATGGTTTCCATAGTAATAACTCGTGGCGATCGTTTATCTTTGATCCATTGCTGAACAACTATAACGGCTATTAAACCTATAACAATAGAGAACATTACAATAAATGAAATCAGTTCAAAAGTTGCAGCATCATTCATTTATTTTCCTCCTATAACAACCACAAGTTATCAATTGCACAAACTATGGTCAGATTCAATTTGCGCTTTTTGAATGACATTGTTCAAAACTAATATATTTATCACCTTGAAATGTCAGCTTTCCTCTTGTTCCTTTCTTTAGCTTGTTATATTTTACCTTACTCACTTGTAATTTCAAGTGTTCGCCGCCTTCCAAGTCGAAAATCACATAATATATATACATGATATGTGTGTACATTCCTGGAGCAGAACTGGTTCGTGGTCTACGGATACGCTGCTTTTGAATTTGCTTATCAGCTATCGTTGCCAGAGTAACAACTCTTGGTGATCGTTTGTTTTTGATCCATTGGTGAACAACTATAACGGCTATTAAACCTATAACGATAGAGAACATTACAATAAATGAAATAAGTTCAAAAGTTGCAGCATCATTCATGTGTATTCCTCCGTTTCAAAATCATCTAACTTATATATTGTTTTTTGAACCATCTCAACATATTGTTGTTTAATGTTCTCAGGTCCTTTAATGTTTTGCTCTTTACTGAGTATTCATAGCCAGCGACTCAGTTGCAGAAGATTAGGAGAGTTCAGGATCATCAACACAGGCACTATAAAAAAGGGAATCATCTGCTGTAATTGAAATATTCTGTTTTCCAACAATTTTACCATTGTACAGTGCGACTACTGTAATGGTAGATGTGTTTTCTATATTACCATCTTCTAACAGCGGTCCCCAATAAAGGATTTCCCCTTTATTATATGATGTTGAGTTCCCACAATTTGTTATGATTCCGGTGTCCTGATTCCATCTACACAAGCTGCCATTTTCCACAGAGACTTCTATCTCATATCTTCCTTCCACATCAAATTTAAATGGAAGACCTGGGACAGAACTTGTAAGAGGGGTGTACTTTCCTAATAAAATCTCTACATGTGGCTGCATCACCACAGCATTGGTATCTGCAATGACATTTTCAGTCAATGTGTAATCCTCATCACTTGCTGCATACGCAGTTAATATAAATCCATTAAATGGATAATCGTTATGCGTATTTTCATCTGGAAATACAGGCATTATCCCGTCCTCATGCAAAAATGCAGGGATTGCAGTGAGTACACTGATAATTAGGGTAACGCAAGCCGCAACAGCAATCCATTTAGTTGCTGTAGGAATTCTATTTCTTTTGGGTCTATAGGAAACTGCCTCAGTAATCAAATCTTCATCAATATGTTCCATTGCATCAACAATTCTTGGTTTTTTCATAATGCAATACCTTCTTTCTTCAAAAAGTCTTTCAGACGATTTCGAGT
>JAHHTS010000175.1 GCA_020024475.1 Oscillospiraceae bacterium | reverse complement strand
TCCCGTGTCCAATTTCTACCCCCTCTGTGTCCAGTTTTAGCTTACCACTTCAAATCTGCAAAATATCAGAATATATTCCTAATTAATTGTGTTGGAGGCGTGTGCTTAATATACTATACAAAAGTATTGGAGAGATTAAATTTGATGAAATAATTGGAAAGTAGTAAAATCTTGTTTATAATATTTAATAGAATGAAATATGGAGAGGTTTAGTTTATAATGGAAAAGGTTAAAGAAAAAAATAACTCGCATTGGATAATAGGAGGGATTATTGGAGGCGTTATAACAATAAGCGCCTTGGCAGCAGATTTTTACATTCAGTTCCAATACAAGCCCCTTATTAGTACAGCGCAATTATTATATAATGCGGTAACTGTAATAGTAGGAATTTGGATTACATGTTATTTACTGTTCCTTGAATTACACAAGGATCGTTATCCAATGGATATGATAAAGCCAGCATACATGAGACATATGCGGAATAATTTTTTTATATTAATTTTTAATATAGTTCTAGGATGTCTGTTGGCTTTGATAGAATATCCAATTTGTTCCTGTGTATGGTTTTCGGTTGTTTCACTTTTCAGCATTTGTATAGTGCTATATGATGTATACCAATCAAATAAAACTTTGATGGTGAAGACATATGTAAATGATGTGTTTGATGGGCTATCGAAGAAATTTAATATAAATAATGAGGATATTAATATTGATACGCTTACTGATGCTTTGAAACAAATAAAATATATATTTGAAGAAAGCATATCTAAAGAGGAATACTATACTGCACGTAATATCGTTGTTAAAACTGGAGAAATGTTCCGCGATTTTTTAGAAAACATTATTAAAATAACGGAAAATACTGGAGTAAAAGAAACTGAATCTGCATTTGATAAAATTGTTTCTTTTAATATAGAACAGCTAGCTTCCTGTAAGAACATTGAGGCTGATTTTTTGATTGAAGCATTAATAAGTGAACAGAAGGAAAATCTTTATTTTTGTATTGACCATAAAGAATATGAATGGTTTAAAGCGTATTTTAGCGCATATGATGTATTCCTTTTCCAAATGCATAAGGAGGAGAACGTTCATTTAACAGATTTGCTTTATGAAATATATCCCAAGCTAATCATGAAGTTAATTAAACTTAAGAGGCGAGAATGGATTGAACATGTTATAGAAGAATTAGAGTCATTAACTGCTACATATATTTTTGCCTATAATAAATATAATGTACGCAATTATGTTATGTTACTTACGGGCTTGCTTATAAAATGTTTAGAGGATAAAAATGAAGAATACTACGATCTTGTTTTCTCGAAGCTAGAACCATTTACGTGCAGAAAGTATATCGAAAGTGGTGAATTTAACAACCTAAAAGTTTATTATTCTGTTTTATTTGCAAAGCTTGTTGAAAAAGATATAGACAGAGCCTATGACTTTTTCAATATCATCTATAAATGCAGGGTGAAGAGCAGTCAGGACTCGGCGTTGCTTGAGTTTAAACTATTTTGTATTTCTGAAATAACTGAAAATAAAAAGGTTCAGCAACCTACTTTGGATACAATATTTGATCAGCACATTAATATACTCATGGAAGTTATTGATTTGAATAAGGACTATGATGGATTCTTATTGCTCCCTAATTTTTACAATAGAGTTAAAAATCCGACTTGTTCATCTGACACAATTGATAATACCATTACGGCAATAAAAAAATTAATAAATTATTGCTTTGTAAAAGATAATCTTCCTGTTTACTATACACTGTTAAATGAAATTGGAAAAAGTTTAGCTTTAACGGTACAAAGTCAAAAACTACTGCAAGAAAAATTGCTGTTGATTTATTACTGGACATTTGTAAAGTCTTCTAATGTTATGAATCAACAATACTTTGAAGTAGTATTTGATCAGTTTAAAGCAACGATTATTCAGATGGATAAGAATAATGCAATTTCCAGTGATTTGGCAAAAACAATTATGACAAACGTAGCAAATTGTGCACAAACAGAGAATTTTGCAGAACATAAAGTAACAAATTATTGTATTTTGTTCTTGTATGGCCTCTTGGACAAAGAAGACCCTTGTAAATTTGTAGCAACAAAACCAGAGCAAAAGCGTTTACTGTTTAGATGCTTATTTAACATTGGTACATTCAGTATAGAGAATAACTACGAAGAAGGACTCAGAAATGTATCCAATGCCATGGGATGGTTAATTATCGATAGTATAGAACAGACAACCAATGATTTAACAGTATATTTGATTGAGAGAGCCAATGAACTACTTTATTTGTCAAAACAACTCCAAGTTTCTCAAAAGACGCACATGTTTTTATTAACTTTATTTACAACGATTGGTGCCTACTGTTGCAAAGAGCAGAAATATAAAAGATATCTTACTTATATAAATAAGGGCATTAAAGATGAAGCTATTGAAGATATCAAAGTCGCTGCAAGTTTGCGAACAAGCGAGAATGATATGTGGAATAAGCTCTTTGACAATCGTACAGCAGAATTAACGGAAACATTTGTTAAACAAATAAAGTCCAAGGAGAAAAAGTAGTGGATCTATGGAGACCTCAGAAAATTCTGTATAATTGACTAAGTATAACAGCATAAAATCTGACGGCAAAGTCAAGAATGATAGAAAACATTCAAGACGGAGGAATCAGCATTATGTAGCCAGTACCACAGAATTTACTCAAGGAATATGTCCAGAGTCAGCATTTCAACAGCGCTACCGATATTATGGCAGCCATGAAGGAAATGTTTCAGTATGTCATACAGCAGGTCATGGAAGTTGAGATAGACGAGAAGCTTGGCCGGGAGCGTTGTCAGCATGCAGCGGCGCTGGAAGGCAACGCTCCCAACTACCGGAACGGATATTCTCAGAAGACTGTGAAGACCCAGCGGGGCGTGATCGATATCAATATTCCCAGGGATCGGAAGGGAAATTTCGAGCCCAAAAGCATTGGAAAATACGACCGTAATGCTGACGCATGGAGGACAAGATCCTCTCCCTCTACGCCTGCGGCATGAGCCAGCGGGACATTGCAGAGCAGATCAAAAGCCTTTACGATGTGGAGATCTTTCCGGGGCTGGTCAGCAAGATAAGCGAGAAGATTATGCCAGAGGTCACTGCCTGGCAGAACCGCCCCCTGGAGGTTGTGTATCCCTTCGTATTCATGGATGCCATCCATTACAAGGTCAAGGAAGATCATCGCTATGCGACCAAGGCTGCCTATGTGGTGCTGCGCATCACTATGGAGGGGCGCAAAGACCGAATACGTTGGGTGCGGATGGGCATGCTGACCGCACTGGTTGTGCATGAGAAACGGCTATATTGTGCGTGCTCACCGCAGCCGTTGTGCATAAGATTTGACCTCATTATATGGAATTAGCGTTCGTCAGAATGCAATTCATTATAGGAGGTCAACGCCATGACCAATTACAAACGTATAGTAACGGATAGTATATGCGACTAGCGTATAGTCTACGTCAGATCTCTTTATGTTTTGAATCGCAGAAGAGTTGAGAATTTTGTAAGCGTAAAATCTAATAGCATATAATAACCCCGGCACCAATGAATGAAGGGAATATCATTTATGTCGACTATGAGCTATGAAATTCCCTTTGAAAGCGAT
>JAHHTS010000174.1 GCA_020024475.1 Oscillospiraceae bacterium | reverse complement strand
TGATCAGATTTTGGATTGCCATAGGGATGACAAGCGCTAACACATTCTTATAAAATTCTTTTTTATTAAAATTTACCGATGTAGAAGCGCTCTTCTTTACCATCATATTCATATTGATTCCCCTCCTTATAACAATTCGTTTTTTTCCAATAGTTGATACTTTATCACAAAGTTTGCATTCTGTCTATTCTTATTCAATAAATTTATGTTGATATTCCACATATTTTAGGATATATATGAACCGTTATAATTCATATCCCATTAACATAGCCAATATACCGAAATAGAAATAACTCTAGTTGACTTAAGAAAAAGAATATGTTCTCTGTAGAGCTATTTTCTCCGAAAGAACATATTCTTTTCTATTATGGGCATTATAAGTATAGAACGCACTTCTCTTGTGCTACAATTTCTTCGTTATGAGTTACAAGAATAACTGTCTTTCCCTGTTCACTTAACTCATGTAATATATTCATAACAATCTCACCATTTTTTTTATCTAAGGAACCAGTTGGTTCGTCTGCCAGTACAATTGAACATTTCTTTATCATCAAACGAGCTAACGCAACTCTCTGCTGTTCACCACCAGACAATTGATATACTTTTTTGTTAATTACTTTTTGCATACCAATTTTTTCAAGAACTTCATTTATTGAAATATCCGTTCTACCTGATTTTTTTATAATTTCTAGATTTTCTTTTACTGTTTTGTTCTCCAATAGAGCAAAATTTTGAAACAAAAACCCAACAACTTCTTTAAAATATTTTTGCTTTTTTCCTTTTTTCGTCACATCAAAACCATTCACAATAATAGAACCTTTGTCAGGAGTTTCAATGCCTCCAATCATATTAAGTAAAGTACTTTTTCCACAGCCACTTTCTCCACTAATTACTAAAAAACTGCTATCAGGAATTTCCAAATGAAAATTTTCAAACAAAACTTTATCATTATATGCTTTGCATAGATTTTCAATTGTTATCATAAGCAACCTCCCTTTAACGACTTCGGTATGTTTGTTTTTTCAACAACTGCAATATTAAAGATAATAATTGTAAATTCTATTAGTGCCATAAACAAACTAACAAGAATGCTAATTCCTACTCCTGTTTGTACCGATAATAAGGAATAGATCAGCATACCTACCAATATCACAAAATTTTCCACTACAAGCATTTTAAAAAGTGTTCTGTGCCGATCAAATAAACTATATCCAAAGATTTTCATCAAGGATATTTTCATTGCATTTTGTCGGAATTCTAGTCTACTTACGGTAACAATAATTGTAACATTTAAAAGTATTATAATTGTACATAGAGAACTTAAAAACCCTACAAATTTTATTAAAAATGTATGATTATATAAATACTGTTCATGTACGTTTGTAATTACTAGCTGATAGTTGCCTAGCAAATCTTCATATTTTTTACTGATATTTCTCAACCGATTTTCATCACATTGAAATAAAATTGCTCCTGCCTTATAGCTTTCGAAATACCCACCATTAATTGCTAATTCTTTGTTTGTCTGATAAATAATTATCGGATTTTTGCTTTTTTTGATGCCGCTTATTCCGCTTGTATCTAAATAAGAAAAGTGTTCTGTTCCGTTGTACTCTATGTACTGGATATTTAATTGTTGCAAGTTATCATAATTTAAAACATGGCTCAAGGAATCATAGGCTAATTGCTTATTTCTTTCAAAATATCTATCCTTTGGAATAAAAATAATCAAATCAGAAGCTACTTTTTCGGCTACATTTATCTGCCCCTTAAAATTTTGCAACATATCTTTTGCATAATTATTTACATATATCACATCATTTTTATCATTTAAGATATTCATGCATATCACAGGTTTTAATGTATTGTATTCATTCTTATATAGTTTGTTCCAAAAAGCTTCTTCTTTTTCAACATTAAAATCAGTACTCTTTATGGTAAAATAATTGGAATCATAGTATTCTTCTAACAAATGTTCATTTGTAAACAAATCATTATGAATACTACTGATATTTGTGGTAATCGTAAACACAGCGGCTAACCCTGCAGTAAACTTTAACGAATAAATTAAAAAATTCACTCCTCTTTTATGTGTTGCATTTGCAAATGCTTTTCTAATATCAAAAAAACAAAAAGAACAATATGGAATAATGGAAAGAATAACTCCAATGAAATATAATATTGTAACGAGTCTATTCTCATATGCTCCCGATATATAATTTGACAGCAATATTTTCGCAACAATAAATAATGCAATATCAAAAGCTACATCGAGCAAGGCAGTCTTAAAGGCTATGAAACCAGCACTTTCTCCTAATGAAACTCGCACAACAATTTCTTTTTTTCGCCTAACTGCTTCAATTACATTCAGAATAATCATCAAGGTAATAATCATGCCCCATACAATAAAAATCATGTCCTTTTCTGTAGCATTCCAATATTCTGGATAAGTCAAGCTATATTTTTCCGATAATTGCTGATATGCAGAGACAATATTGTTCTCATTGCCTATGTACGAGATAAACTGTTCATAACCCACAGAGGTGCTTTGCAATTCTGACAGCTTATGAAATTTTACTTTTGTAATTCCTGAAACCAAAGCGGTATATTCTGATTCCTCTATGTTTGCAATATTTTTTAATGTTTGTCTAATTACTTCATCATCGCCATAAATATGAAGTGTTGAAAGATATTTATTATTGATTTCATTGTAATGAGTAAAAATATGTACATCATTCTCTTTTGCAGTTTCTGATACATCTTTCAGAAATTGTGGCATATCTTTACTATCAACTTCATAGCGTGATGCCGTAAAATATGCTGTAGAAAAGTTCCAAATCTGATCTTGAAATATCTCAGATTGCATAAGTATTCCAAAAATCAGAAAACAAAACAAACACAAGTTTTTAATTACTTTCATTTATTTCAGCCCCAGATTCCATACTTTATTTGCTTTTTCAAACATCGAGGTTAATATTGCGCTATTTTCATCAACAATCCACTGATCTTCTTGATCTTCAGCCTTATTGCTACATGACAACATAATTTGAGTATTCAAATTATTATAGTCATTAAAAAGCACACCTTGACTCGTTCCTTGGCGAAATGGTTTTATCCAAATAATTAACGCATATTGAACATCTGATTCTGCTATTGCAAGATTTCCATTCCACAGCAAGTAATCTGGGACAGATACGCTATACTGAAATCCATCTTTATCTGTGTAAATTTTTACTCCTGATTCTTCTATCTCAGGGAAATCTTTCTGAAATTCATTGTATGGTCTATAACTTTCGAAGTACCAAAATAAATTATAGCAACAGAATAAAATAAACAAAACAATTCCTATATATCTTATTTTTTTCTTCATTTATACACTCCAAAAAAGAGAGGTTGGAATTCCAACCTCTCAGCCATTATCCCTAACGTTTGTTTAATAGCTATTACCATAGGTAATGCTATTTCCTTTATGAGCAACCTCAATTTTAGACCAATTACCTTTACCAACATTTGAACCTGAAAAAGAACCATTTCCATTCTTTACATATGCATAATGCCCTTTCGTTGAGTGATATGCATATGCATAATCTTCATTAATAGCAAGAGTATTATAACCATAAGTCAAAACGCCTTTTCCGCCATCAGATG
>JAHHTS010000173.1 GCA_020024475.1 Oscillospiraceae bacterium | reverse complement strand
TTAAGGCTGTATCAGCCGACGGCAAACGTGTAGATATGAAAACCAGTAAATGAATAACCAACAAAGAAAAGGAAAACATTACTCTTTCAATGCTATCAGTTCGAAAATTGGCAATCCACGTGGCTAATCCTGAGTGGGGCGTTAATAAGGAAACCGGTGAATGTGGAGTTTCCTATTTGCTATCTGAAAAAATAATCAGCTCTTCGGTTATCTTGCAGAACTTAAGAGAAATAAGTTCTACTTTTCGAAAAATTCTTAGCGAAGATAGCATCCAAGAATTAAGGAATTGGCTTGAGAAGTATAAAAAGTCTCCCTATGAAAAAATCGTTTCATTTGTGAAAGGTATAAAAAGAGACCAACAAGCCGTTGAAAATGCCATAACCTATTCATGGACAAATGGTATTGTAGAGGGCTCAGTGAATAGACTAAAAACAATCAAAAGGAGTATGTATGGCAGAGCCAATTTTCAATTGTTGAGAAGAAAAATCTGTCTATCAACAACTGGATAATGTCACCAAAATTGACGAAGAACCGGTATAAACCGGAATATGCAGAAATTATAACAAATCTGTTTCGAATTTATATAATTTGATGCTATTAGTCCCGAATCGGAGGCGAATCTGAACGAATCGTACCGAGTCGGGACTAATTTTTTCTATTTAGCAATATGTACTTTACCGGAGGCTTACCTATATCCTCTAAAAGGTGTACTTCTATTAATTTCTATATTTGTTAAATTGTTGATATGTTTTATCATTGTACAGGACGAATTCTATGTCCCCACTCGACATCACTCATAGAAGTTCCATAGCTGCTATCATAAAAATAAAAAGCAAAACTAAAAAGAGGAGAATGTGATGTTCCACTCCAATAATAACCCTCTAAATTAATATTGTCATACTCCACACCTGATGCAGGTAGAAATATACAATTACCATTGATTTTGCTTGTTATTAATATTCCTGATAAATTTTTATTATAGTTAATCCATTTTATAGTACAATTGTTTTTCAATTCTTCCATTTCTTTTAATGTAGGCATACGTGAAGGAGAACCCCAATTGGCTGTAGCTGCATCATATTCAGGTTTACCTGATATGCAACTAATATCTTTTTTTATATAATCTATACCTTCTACTTTGGGTAAAATTTCTCCCCATCTAAAGCAGCTTCCATAGTCTTCAGGTTGTTTACTTCCTACATTACAACAAGCCCATTTGACTCCACTTGGTAATCCTAAATCTATAAAATGAGGATGGTTATTATTGGGACATAATTTATTTTTTCCTTTAAGTACGGTTCTTTTAATCACTTTACCTTCATAGTCATATAAAACAGCTCTTAATGAATCATAAGAGGAAGATGGTGTCCAATTGATTGTAACAGTACCATTTTTTACTATATCGTATATAGAACTTAACTTTCCTTGTCCTTCAAATTTTACAATATGGGGTAAGCTTGTTCTTACTTTTGTATTTTCTAATAAATAGAAATTATCATAAATATTGAAACTAACATCAATAGGCTTATCTTTTTGTATATCATTATAATTTTCTGTTGCTAATTCTATATCAATAGGGGAATCATAAAGAGGCGTATGTATTAAATTTAATTCCTCTTTTGAAAAATAATCAGAGAGTTGTAATTCTTTTTCACCAGACGAAGACATGATGTTTAAACTGGAATTAAAATCAGAACCTGCACAACTTTTGAATTGCCATGTACAAAAATTTTTATTTGAAGATAGTAAATCTTTATTATATCCTCCAGATATGTTTGTTGTTAGAAATGGCTTGAAATCAAAAGATGAACTTTTTATTCCATATATCGTACTGTAAAAATTAGGGGAGATAGCAACTTTTGTTTCAGTTATACCTTTACCCTCTATATTAATAGGCGTAAAATTAAATTTATGTGAGACCTCTTTTATCGGAGTTGGTTCTCCTAAGCTTTGTTCCCATTCTATACCAACTTTACCATCTGTATTATAAGTAAAATCTACTTCACTCGAAAGTTTACCATCAACTTTAAGTGAAGCTTCTAAATATAATTTAGTGTTCAATTCTACTTGTACTAAAACTCCGTTAACCATAAATCTTAAATATATAGGTTTGAAAATATCATTTAAAATTTCCTTTTTAATAGAAGTAGAATAATACTTTGATATATTATAAGCTAATAAATGTTTGAATGACATAACTCCTGCCATATTTGCTGAAACTTTTTTCATATCTGAAATATGACGTTCAAAACCTTCTTGTGGCATTTCTATTTTATTGATACCACCGAAGTTAAAATACATATTCATATTTAATCTTAAATCAATATACATGTCTTTGACTCCTAGTGATATAGCATCGTTTTCAAGAAGGGGAATATTAGTTGCGTATTGATGATATGTCCACTTTTGTGATGTGAGGTAGTTATCTTTTATAGAAGAACGATATGAAGAGCACTGTTCTACTATCATATTACCTTTTTGATTATAATATACAATTTCATATGGATAAATTACATTACCGTTACCATAAGTTGATGGTTGATTGGTAAGAGTAAAATCTATATCATGGAAAATATCAGCTATTGAACCGTTTATGGCTTTTATAGTTACAACATTGTTTTGCTCTGTAATTTCTTTAGCAATAGCTATGTAAGCTTTTTTGTCTTTATCTACTATAAAAACAGAACCTTTTTCTAATTGAGGTTTATTATTTTCTGAAACAATAAAAGAATATATTCCATTTTCAGGCTCACATTTAATTAGTTCGTTTTCTTTCCAATCGATATGTACATAATTGTCATTTATATTTTTAGATTCCTTTGATTCTTGTATAATTTTGATTTTTTGTGAAATTTTCTTATCTTTAGAACTGAAGGTAATAGCACCTATACGTCTGTTTTTATTTGTATTTTCATTAATTTGGAATACTAATGTCTTAGTGTTATAAGTTCGGCTATTATTAATTTGTTGAATCCAATTTGCACTTATGTTAGTTTCAAAATCTACATTATGTCCAATTTTTATTTCGATTTTTCCACCAACTTCAGTTAATTTATATGATGGATGGGAAATCACTATTGCATCTTTTTGCATTTGAGTTACTTCAATATAAGCTTTATAGTGGAAAGTGCTGATTATAACTTTACAGTTTCTTGAATTTGTATCAGAGTTGGCTGAGGCTTTAAATGTTATATTTGTAACACCATCATTTTCTGATGAATAGGAATAAGAAAGCCAATTGTTGGATTCTTGCTCTTCAATTGTTATCTTCCATGATTCATTTGTACGGAATTTTAAGGACTGACTTCCGCCAGAGGCATCAAATGTTAGATATATAGGACTTTCTCCATTGATGAATTCTATTTTATTTAATGATTCATCATTTTGTTTAGGAGAATCATCTTTACAACTTGTTATGAGTAGTAAGATAAAAAACGTAAAATAAGAAATTATTATATGTTTCATATGGAAAAGAATGAAAATTTAGTGTTTCATGATACCGTATAGTTGAATTAGTTGAGAGAAAGCGAATTGACGCCACATGTATTTAGATTACAAACTGAAGCTACATATATTTATTTATGAATATCCTTAATTCCGCAACACATTTCTAAAGAAAATAATTTAAAGTACTGAGTAATAATATATTGCCCAGTACTTTGTCATGTCAGAAGATTC
>JAHHTS010000172.1 GCA_020024475.1 Oscillospiraceae bacterium | reverse complement strand
GAATTTGTATGTTTTATGAACAAGATATTATGTATATATTCCTGTTGGTTTGCCTATTTGGAAAAGTACAGATTACGGAACAGTATGCTTCTCTTACTGTAGAAAAACACACTCCAGTGCTTGGTCAACGAAAAAATTATGGTTCTTTTCCAAAACAGCATAAATGGCCTGTATCCTAATGATAAACGCCACACTTACACAATTTTTCTCTTTTCCAACGAACCATACGTTTTAATATCTTACCATACTCTACAATGAGACAATAAAAGAAAGGACGCAACTTTTGGACACCGTGTCCAAAAGTTGCGTCCTATTGCTATTATACAATCGGTTCAAGCAGTGTATAAATTCATTTCAAAAATATTCAGAAATTATTTTCTTGTTTCCACTTTTGTAGCAGTATATCAATTACATCTTCCATTTCCTCCACCGTATATTGAGGAGGAAAATATTGTGCTAACTTTTTCTCTGAAAATGTAATTTTCTTTTTACCTGATTTCTTTATCTGATTTCCATTCAAAAGTTCTATCATCTGATCTTTATTTATATTGCTATCTTCCATCTTTTGTTTAAGTACTGCAATCTGGTTTTCTTTGACAACACCATTGCTTTTCATATATTCGTACAACCAATTTTGTTTTTCTGCGTCAAAATAAGAAATATCAACTGCAATTCGAAGTGGAAGTTGCTTTGTATCTGTCATATCTAATAATTCAGGAATCAAATACGTTAAGCGAATATATCTTTGTACCTGCCTGCCACTTAAGCCAACTTCTTGACCTAATTCTTCATGACTCCACTTTGGGACACGGTGTCCAAAAGTGGAGTCTATTTTCTGTCCTTGATGATACATGGCATCCAATTTCATTTTGTAAGCAAATGCACGCTCACTTGGTAATAATTCTTCCCGTTGAATATTTGCATCCACCATCATAATCGTAGCTTCATCATCAGTCAATTCTTTAATGACGGCCGGAATCTTTGCAAGTCCCACCTGCTTAGCTGCATATATTCGTCTATGCCCGGAAATTGCCTCGTATCCGCAAAGAGAATCTGGTCGAATAAGAATTGGTGTCAAAACACCATACTGTGCAATGCTTTCAACTAGTTCTTGCATTTTCTCGTCATCGATTACCTTAAATGGGTGATTTTTAAAAGAATGAATCTCCTTTATTTCAACATCCATAATATCTTGATTATCAGATGCACCAAGCAACTCATCAAAAGTAGTCAACTTAACTTTTTCTCCACTTCTGTTTTTGCTTCTTTTCATGATTGCAAAACCTCCTGTGTAAGTGCTTGATAAGCTTGAGAAACTTTTCCTTTTAAATCATGTTTATAAATGCTGATACCTTCTGCACTTGTTTCAGCTGCCTTTATCGATAACGGAATCCGTGCATCAAAAATCCGTACTTTCCCACCATATATTTCATAGACCTTTTCTAAAATATCTTTTGCATAGTTTGTTCTAAAATCAACCATAGTAAGTAAAATACCTTCTATCTGTAAATTTCTGTTTAATTGACGCCTAACTTTAGAAATGGTCCGAATTAATTGCTGTAATCCCTTTACCGGAAGATACGCTACTTGCATCGGAATAATGACAGAGTGTGCTGCAACTAAAGCATTAATGGACAACATTCCCAAAGACGGCATACAATCAATCAAAATGTAATCATACTGATCCTGTATAGATAACAGATAAGACTTTAAAATACTTTCTCTGCTCATTACATTAACCAGTGAAACTTCAAGCCCAGATAATTCAATATTACCTGGAAGAAGGTCAATTCCTTCTTCATGATGTAAAATTCCATAATCTAAGTCCATTTCCTCATCATTAATCACAGCCATCATAACATTGGCAAGAGTAATATCTATGTTATCAGGTTCTTCATATCCAAGACTTGCTGTCATACTTCCCTGTGGATCAGCATCAATCAATAAAACCTTTTTTCCTGCTCTTGCTAATCCAATACCCAAATTAACAGTTGTTGTTGTTTTTCCTGTTCCACCTTTTTGGTTTGTGATTGCGATAATTTTACACATAACTTCACACTCCTGTTATTTATTCGCAGCATTTCAAACCAAGCATGCTTAATGAGAAATGTTTGGTTTAGTTGCATGTATGTATTTTATCATACATACTTTAAAAAAATCAAATCTTATCCGGTTTATACAGTAAAACAGTCTGCATAGTTTGCAGACTGTTTTTCATAAAATCATTTAATCTTTTCTGTTTTCGTTTTTAATAGAATGTCTAATTTCATAACCACTCATTATCTTTTTGCTCTTTTAATTGATTAGATGAATTTTCTTGTATATATTTTTTTTGATCACACTTTACTTGATTATTAATATCTAAATACATTTGTTCTTCAGCTGTATAAAGCAGTGTTAATAAATATGATTTAGGATTAACAATTCGATTATCTCTTTCATTATATTTTTGTAAAGCATAGATAATATGATCATATGATAATTTACTCAACTTTTTTTTCACAGTAGCAATATCTCTATTTTGGCTACTGATGCGTATTGTTTTCTTGGTTGAATTAAAAACTTCAAACAATATTTCAAAAGCAACTAGTATATCAGCTTCACAAATACCTTGACATTGTTTTGCCATTTGCAAACAAACTTCATAATGAAACATTGTTTTTATTTGTTCTAAAGAATACTCTAAGTCCTCATTGTTTTTTTTGTTTCTACATACTTGACTTTTTTCTTTTTCTTTTGTATCATTATGACTATAAGAATGTATGGAATCGCTATTGTGATCAGTGGCGGTGTGAGCCTGTAATGAATTTCCCAGATTCATTACAGGCTTTTTTTCTTTTGTACTTTCACATTTTTGAACAGAATACCCAAGCGCCTCCAATTCCTTAATTTTTTGTTCAATAGTGATTTCATCCATAATTGTCTCTACTTCACTCGTATCATTTGCTTTCCAAAGTTGTGCGAAATCATATAATGTATATAAATTACTGCTATTACCACCATTTTCATGAAAACGTTTTTCTCTTTTTAAAACTCCTTTCTCTTCCAATTCTTTTAATGTTTTCTTTAATGTTTTCATACTCATTTTGGTGCGTTTTGTCAATGTTGCCATACTCGGAAAACATTGATTTTTTTCATTTGCAAAGCGTTTTAAATAAAAGTAGACAATTTTTTGATATGGTGTTTCTAATAAATCGCTATCCATACAATCATGATAAATCATTAAGAAAGGACGTTGATCTTGAACACAATATAATCTTTCTTTTGACTCATCTGATTTTTTTGATTTTTCCATGTTTATTCACCTCTTTATGATAGGTTTTTACACAGAAAATTCATCCAATTATTTTTTTATTTTAGCATAAAAACAAACATTTGAAAAGAAAAACATTTTGACAGGATGTTTTACATTTATTTTGATATTTATCTATCCATCTACCAATCAAAGTTTGATTGATAGATGGATTTTTTTCATATAGATCTTTTTTATTAGATTTAGTTCCTAGGGGTAAATTTACTCCCCCCCTTAGGGTTTTTATAAAAACTACTATATTGGGGGAGAGAAGACTATATATTAATAAAAATTGCTGTAAAATCAAATTGCAATACGTTTACGATTTACTGTACATTGAATCAGAACACGTTAATAAATGAGCATTCTGCAAATAAAGGATCTGACAGATATATCCAAATAGAAATTGATGCATTAAAA
>JAHHTS010000171.1 GCA_020024475.1 Oscillospiraceae bacterium | reverse complement strand
TGCTTGAATTATATTGATTATAGCGATAATAGCTCCAAAATCAAAAGGATTAACATGAGAAACTCCTACCAGTGCAGGTAAATAAGCTTGTATGTATCCTTCTTCTATTGGCAAATCACGTTTAATACTTATAGATAGTTGGTTAAGCGCATTATATAAAGTTGATAATTCTTTACATTTAGGACAAGTAGCACATTCTCCACTATTAATTGATTTACGAATATGCTCTATAATGTTTTGACAGTCTATAATTTTCTGCTTTATTTGATTATCCATAATACTATATCTTATTTATTGCTTTAAATCTTTTGTCTGTATGTAAAACGACCTCTTTTATAGCTATCTTTTTCAAGGCTGATATGAAAGCTTCCATTAAATCAAAATCAATTTTACCATCTTTTTCAGGAAGTCTAATCTTTTTGTTCTTTACAACATTCCATCCACCTAATTTATTTTTATAAGAGTAAATAGGTAAGTCTGTAACCTTATTTATACACATAACCATAAACAGATATTGATTCTTTGTTGGTTTGTTCTCTCTTGATTTCCAACGGATAGCATAGGAATCAGAAAGTACAGTAAACTCTCTAGATTGATAGTATGCTCTGTACACATCGCTATTGGATGGAAGAGAGATTACATTACTTATAACAGTTGCTTCCGTTCTTGGTACATAATAATTGAGCCCTTGATTTTGAAAACTAGACGTTAGGCAAGGAAGATCATAATCTTCAATTGGCTGTTTCGGTAATTCCTTTGCCTTATATGGCAATTTCTTTGTATAAACCTTTTCAAAAAGATCACCTATAATATATGATCCCCAATTATCATTATTAAGTTTTGAAAAATCTTTTATAGCATTAAGTTCTTTATCCGATAATTTATAATCATCAAATCCTCTTTCATTTAGGTAAGCCTTTAGTTTAACTATTTTCTGATTTTTCAACTCTTCTATAAATAGTTCCATAAAATTGAAGTCAATTCTGTTATTTAGAGTAGGTAATTGAATCTTTATGGAACGAAAGACTTTATCCACATCACGTACAAGAACAGATAACAACTTTTGTTTTTGTTTATTAAACAATGTAGTAAAAAACAATACAGCAGATTCTTCAATTCTTATTTTAGGTGTTATTTTTCTTACAAACTGTCCTGCATACCAAGGCTTACTACGATAAAAGAAATCCATCTGTAGAAGGCCTAAACTCCATGTTCCTGCAGGATTTATATTCTCTTTATTAACAAATCCTGTTGACGTAAGAATTCCCTGATTAAGTGATGTGCGCGTTACGTAGTCATAATCATTACCGTGTACTAGTTTGTCTGTATTAAAGCTTAATGTGTTTTCGATGTCAAATAAATCTCCAAGCTTAAATTCGCCCCACTTAACTGCTTGTAATTTATTGTTAAGTGAGGCATTTATTTTCCCAGGCAATCATCCTCCTCAGGTTGATTTTTTAATAGTGATGATATTTCCCATGCAAGGAAATCATTGACTGTCTTTTTGAAATCTTCTAATGAAGGTTTAGTATCAATTGGTGCAGATTGATTCCAGTCAGATCCACTTTCAGGGTTTATATGACCTTCGTAGTATTCCTTTTCTGTAAGAATCCTGAGTTTTGATTTTCCGAAGCGTACTAAATCTACGACTTCTTGATAGCGCTCCTTCGCTCTGTCTGTATCAAATAGATTTTTACTCGCTTTCTTACGATCTGAACGGGTATAGCCATCGTTTGAGAAATCAATAAACTTAACAATATCGTCCTTTTGATGAGCTTCGCCTACTCTGAAAACATATATATTCGTTTGTACGCTTGATTTACCGATAAACAAGTCTATTGGCATCCTAATACTAGCAAGAAGTGTACTATGTTTCAAAATACTCTTATTGTATTCAATGGCTTTTCCAGAGCCAGCTGAGTTTTGAATAATGATAGCAGCATACCCTTTTTCCATCATAGAAAGGGCCTTTTTGACAAAAATCATTCCATTACCATCAGCAGAATATGGAGGATTCAGTATAAAAGCATCAGCTGGAAATTTTTCCTCTGTTTTACCGAAGCCATAGTGTCCATCAAATTTCAATGAGTCTCTATTCAAAATGTTAGAGCTACCATCACCCATCATAATCATGTTTAGGACAGCAAGCATATAAACATTGGAAAGAATTTCCAATCCTAGTAACTGATTAGCCTTAATTTCAGCAGATTTGATAGCTAGCTGTTCAGGAGATTTAATTGTATTTTTAGCATCAATCAGCATTTCATTCATGGCTGCAACTAAAAGACCTGCAGATCCAGTAGCAAAATCCCATACGAATGAATCCTTATTAACTCTTGCCAAACGGCATAAAAGCGTTGCAACATATGAAGGAGTTAATACAACATCATTCAACTGATCTTGTGTAAAGCCGAGCCAAGAATACATTTCATTGAATAATTTTCCTGTAAAATCTGTTGTCAAACCTATTTTATAGTAAATACCCAAGTCGTCTACTATTTTTATAAATACACGTTTTAGTTGGCTTTCTCCATTCTCTGCTTTATTGATATTCTCTGTAGTCAATGTATTTTGCAAAGTTCTTACAATCAACCCCTTTTTATCTTTAGGAAGTTTCTTTGCATCAAGAAATGATTCGATTTTTCGAATCATAATATCTCCGTCAGTATTATTTCTTTCGTCGGATGATTTTAAATCAGCTTTTGTCAGTGGATAAACATTATTTTCTACATCACCAAGAGTAGCCATAATAGAGGCTGCAACAAGATAAACACGATCATTTTCACTAAGACCTTTTTCACTCTTAAATATATCATTATTTAATTTTACAAGGCTTGCTGTTATCTCTTGTTCTCTACGTTCTTTTAGTCTTTCAATTTCAGATTGAGAAAGAGATAAATGTTTAACTTTTTCAATAAAAGCTGAGAAATGTTCTTTTTTCAGGAAAGACAAGTCTGAGTATTCGTCAACTTTCTGACCAATACCAAAATTGCTTTTTGATACGTAATAAACACCTATTGAATGCTTGAGAGTGCCATCTGTTTCTTTGTAACCAGTGACACCAATTGCAATAACATCAGTATATCCAGTATAATGTAGCACTGCATTGGAATAGTGAACAGCACCATTCACAGCATATGAATTAATATTGGTAGAATCAGGTTGATTTTTTGATGTCTTATTTGCAACATTGCCTTCGTTATCCAATTTTACAAGCTTATCTTTATATCCTTTATATTCAATTAAAATAGGATAGTATTTGCCATCGTTTGCACGTAAAAGTAGTTTTGCGTCTGGTCTATTGCCTCCTTTTCCACCGTTCTTAGAAAAATATTCATTGAGAGCTTGGTCTATCTCAGTATTTAAAGATTCTTGCTCTAATTTGTAATCTACATTATATGATTTTAACCAGCCATTAACCAAATCTGCAATATTGGGTTCTACTGATTGTATTGATTTTTTAGCCATATTATTTTTCTTCTTTATCGTTAATCAAATCTTTAGTATTTACTCTTAATACTTGAGCTATTTGTACTAGCATCTCCAATGAGGGTTGACTGGTATTAGAACACCAACGTGAAACGGTTGCTTCATTCTTTCCCAGCTGTTCTGCTAACCATTTTCCTGTCTTTCCTTGTTCTACTAATACGACTTTTATCCTATTTATTTTTTCGGTTCTCATATTGAATTTATTACAATTTGAGCTAAAATATTGACTTTATTTGCAAATATAATGATTAAAAA
>JAHHTS010000170.1 GCA_020024475.1 Oscillospiraceae bacterium | reverse complement strand
GAGTCGGAAGAAGAAACTGAATAACTGACAGGAGCGCCATAGGTTTTTAACCTATGGCGCTTTGGCCTAATACATGAATATAAATTCTGAGATTGTGTATGTATTATCATAAGAACTTGTTAAGTTCGAATCGATAGAAATCATCAACACCATTCTTGTATTGCTCAAACGCATCATTCGTAGATAAATTATTATTGTGGTCAATAATAATGTTGTTAAGTTGCCCATCGTCATTTAGGCGATTTATTAGATTAATGGTTAGTCCCATTTTTACCAACTGAAGTTTTTTGTTTTCTGTTGTTCCGTAGATAATCAGTTGATACTCTTCTTTTGAAAGAATTTTATAATCATACATTAGCTGAAAAAACATATGGAGCTTATAGTTGACAAAATCCTCCTCTATTTTTTGTTTAACAATCGCTATATTTGCAAGTTGATGTTTTGACTTTGACCTTAAATCTATGTACACATTTTGATATGTATTTCGCTCTGAAAAAGGATATGGAATTTCTCCGTAACTCTCCCCAATATATAATAGATTGTCGTTTTCAGCTATACGCCGTTGAAAGAACAGAATTTCGGATGAAATATTTTCTTTTAAAGATTTTTTCCGATTTTCAAAAAACATTTTGTAATAGGCAATTGCCTTGTCATTTTTGAGACGAGCAAATTCTTTATCTATGATACTATTATCAAGATGTCTGATGAAAATATATCTTAAACGATCCAGAACATGTGACGTATGTAACTGAGGATTTTCCCTAAGCAGTTCAAATTTTCGATATATTTTTTCGCACACTTCATCAGTTATCTTATAGATGGAGTTCATCCCAAGTGCAATCATTTTTTTCTTTAATATTTGAATAGGATCAGTTGACGCCTCAAAGAAAGAATTTTCATCGTTTATGATTGCTTCACAGGTAGCTTTGACTGATTGGCTTTTTTCTACTTCTTCATGTGAAAAGTGTTCAAGCAATGGGTTCTTTACCTTGTCGGGAAATTTAGAATTTCTGAGAAGCCGTATTTTATTTTCCAGTTTTCCGTTTGCTCTATTATATTCATCGCTATTAACAAAATGTACTTTGGGCATCAGTTTTGAAAGATCATTTGTATGACTAAATACCTGATTTAAGCGATTTACGCGACCAATCAAATTGGTTAACTCTTTACCATTTAGATTGTGTCCATTTAAAATAAATATGGAATCAATTGGTAGATTAATACCTTCGAGAATAACTTTATTGGCAACGAGAAACTTGATTTGCGGAATTTGAGAAAACTTGTACTCTAAATATTCCTTGATATTGTCCGGCATTTTTCCATGTAAGTACATAATTCCTTTTTTTAAATAATCAATTGCATAAAAATCTTCATGAACATATGCTTTTAAGTTTGCTATTATTTCTTCAATACCAGAAAAATTATCTATAGGTGGGCATGTTTTAGATAATGCGGCCGAAAATTGTTCTATTTTTCTTGGTGAATATAAATAGCAGAATGACTTTGATGTTTTATGTTCATGAATATACTCAAACATATTTTTACAGTAGCCGACTTCAAAAAAGGCATCTAGAAATCGGTTGTACTTATATACCTCACCAGTTGTGCGGTATTCAAAATACTCAGGTTCTTTAATATTGAAAGGTATACGCTGCTCAAATATATTTTGATCAGGGGAAATTCTTAGATTATTAGTATCAGTAATCAGTGGCGATAAATATACTACTTTTGCATTTTTGTTCCGTATGTAATTCAGTTTAATTAGTCTAGTTAATAATATTGAACGCGAATCACGCTCCAAAAGTCGATGTGCTTCGTCAATATAAAGACTGTCAAAAAATATGTCATTCCTTTCAAGTAATCTTAACGCACGTTCTTGTGTGAACACTGCAATAAAACGGTCCTCACCATCAAACATTTCATCATGTATCAGAATTTTTACATTAAGATTTTCTCTGCGGACTGCACGATATGTTTGCATAAGCAAAGATTTTGTCGGAACAATAATTGCAACGCGTTTTGCTGCTGCACGGTTAGCATTTATATGTTCGGTAATTATACTGCTCTTGCCAAAAGATGTTGGTGCGATGAAACTTATCTCACGGCTTTGAGATTTTAGTATTCTATCTCGTGTAAGATGTTGGTCGAGTGTTTCTATAATATTATTTTTTTGATACGTTGCGCTAATTGTTGTTTGAATTAATGAAAACTCTATATTATCAAACCGAATGAGCCCATCTGTTGTGAGTGCTTGTGCGATTGGATAGAAGCCCATATTCACACTGAAATCATATAACGGTTCAAAGTCGTTGAAACTCAATGAGTATTTTAAAATAATATAATATGCCAATTCTACATATGATGTGAATCGTTTATCTTTTTCATATTTGCGGACGAGCAATATAGCGCATGCTAAAATATATGTTTTTTCATTCTCGGACAGCAATTGAGGGTTAACTGTCAATTTTTCCATTATATCAGAATACACAGATAGTTGTTTTAAACTATGAATAAATTTTACATCATCCATCATAAACTCCCCTGAGCGATATAAGTTTTAAATAACTCAACTGATTTATGCGTAGCGCATATAACATGTACTTTTTTTCCCTTTAGTTTATCAGATATTGCTTTAACTTCGGCTAAAGTGGTTCTATGATCTGATGGATTCCATACTCCAGATAGATATACTGTACCACAAGGCATAGTATTAAACTCGTCAATCGAATGAAATTTACCTTTTATAAAATCGTTCGACAGAGATTTTATATTATTTCGTATATTTTCTGCAGCTCCCACATCGTATTGACTGGCATGCGAGTAAGCATTTTTCCAGGGATTATTTGGCACACCTTTTTTCCCTTTGCTATCTCTACCAGCAACTTTATTTTCTAAATCATTCATAGCAAGCTTTACTTTGGCTGCGTGAGATACACCTTCATGTCCTATTAACCCGGATTTACTTTCCATTAACCACTCTACGCCGTTATAAGAATAGTAACCATCGAATCCTTTTTTGATGGAGCCTTCCTCCAAGTTTAAAAAAAGACACTCTTGCTTGAATCCACAAAGCAAAACATATAAGTGAACAAAGAATTCGGCTGTAGCACCCATTATCCACTCATTATTTTTACTTGAGTATAAGTCTTTGACAGATTTTTTTACTGTCAATATATCATTACCGGAATTTCCTTCGCATATCTTAACAAAATACTTATCAAGTATTGCCTGGACGTCTTCGGTCAAATCCTCAATATCAATTACTGTGAGCTCGATTCGGCTTGAGATTTTATAGTCAGAATGATTAAATGGTATCATGCTACTACTCCAATCCAATTTTCTTTTGAATCTCTTGATTAGATGCTACAATTAACTTAGATAATGCAACAAGTATCGCTTCCACATAGAAAATTTATTAAATTACTAGTTTTTAGCTATTCATAAAATTAGTCAAATAGGCTATTTCTGTGAGGGATACATTTATCCTCAAACAAAAATATAACTTTTTCTTTTTATTATACCATCATTTGCCAATTTCGCAATAAATCTATCGATCCAACAACTAAAATTCTACAATCTTGGCACACCATAGGTACAAAGCTATGGCGTTTTTTTATGCCCGTCGATGGGCGACACAAAACTGTATCAAAAGGGGTGGAAAATCCGATGTTTTATCTACTACAAGAGGCGGAAAGACCACCGCCCATAGGTTTTGCTGCCTTTATCACAAATCTGGGAAAATACAACGAGGGTGCGCTTGTAGGTGAATGGGTGAAATTTCCC
>JAHHTS010000169.1 GCA_020024475.1 Oscillospiraceae bacterium | reverse complement strand
TCTGGTGTGCCGCACTCTGGACATTAAGTATGACCGGCTCTCCGACGAGGAGAAAACCATATTTGCTCGTGTCTGCAAAAAATCCCCGAAGCTGATCAATGTTATGAGCCAGAGGGGAAAAGGAGTGCCAAAGTCGGGAAAGAAAAAGAAAAGATAATATAAAGCCGAGAAAATTTTTCGTAAAAAGATTTTCTCGGCTTTACAATTAATGCGGTCATATCTTCTGGGAAATACTATATTGATTGAAAAATGTCTTTATGCGTTCATAGCTATATTTTTCTTCAACTTCCGGTGTGATATAAATTAACAAATAATTTAAAGATCTTGTTAAAGCCACATACAGTCGACATTTTGTAGCATTACTGTCAGTTTTATCGCCTAATAGGTACGCTGCTAAATCAGTGGTTAAAATAAACAAGCATTTTCTGCCTTCCAGTCCTTTTACGCTGTCAATTGAATCAATTATAATTTTGTTAGTGTCTGAACTTATAGTTTCTTCAGGAATCGCATTGATAATGCAACCATAATCGTGTGGCTCCAAAGAAATGTCCTTAAAAGTTAATCGCATTGAAAGCAATTTGTCACCGTTGCTTTTATAAGTGTTTATCAAATTATTAGAAAGAGAATACGCTTTACTTAATAGTTGTAATTCAGACAGTTCAGTGCAACTTTTCCACAATGCCGTGGTAATTTCTTCAAAAAGAGCTTTTTGACAGGTTGTAATGTCACTTATTTGATGCGTATTATATATTCCTTGCTTCTTAGAAATATACTTTAAATCGAATGTCTGATTGTTCAGAATATCTTGAATTGATTTTTTACTTCCAAAGCAAATTTCAATCAAGCCATTTGTCTTTTCACAGATTTGCTTTTCTTCGATTGGTACAATCGAATTTGATAATTTAATGTGTTGATGTGGACAGCGATGACAGATATCAATATACTTTACATCTTTAGGATATAATTCCGTCAATTTCCTTAGGCACTTATATCCTTTAAGATCTTGCTTGGGATCTCCCATTAATATAAGAGATATACCTAATTCTTGTAGTGATTTAATAATTTCAAGCATATCTTTATCAATGTCTTGCGCCTCATCAATACAGATAGCTCCACAATATTTTTTAAATGTGTTTTTTATAATATTCCGTTTTTCTTTTATTTGTTTTCGATCGCCAGATTTTTTGCACAAAATCCATTTTGCTCTTTCTGGAATGACTGTTTGGTGTAAAATATTTTGCTTCTCTAATCTTGTGATCTTGGCGTTCTTATACCTTGTATTTGATGGAAGATTAGAGACTGAAATACTATTATATTGTTTATCATACAATAAATAGTAATACGGTTTTATAAATTCGTTGTATAAAAAAGAGTGAATTGTACTTATAATGATATTGCTTGGTACTTCACCATAGTATTCTTGTAATTTATCTTTAATACACTTAACAGCGTTATTGGTAAACGCAATACAAAAGATTTTAAGCGATTCATCAAGATCTTGCCTAATATGTCTAACAGTTTCGGACATCGTTGTTGTTTTTCCTGCACCCGCACCAGCAATATGTATCTCCATCTATGAAACACCTCATAATCACTTTGGTTTAATTGGTTAGAAAATCAAGCACTTCTTGAATATGCTGTGGCATTTGCAACGTAACTTCTCCCTGCTGGATATCTTTACATATTGTCAGCATATCTGCAGCTTTTGCGTCTCTCCAAGCCTGTTGCAATTCATCCTGCGTTAGGTTTGCCCACCCAAAAGCATCACCATACTTTTCTTTCAACACGGAATAGTTACTCCCAGTTTTTACGATTTCTGGCTCAAGCGTATATTCTTCTGTTGTTCTTATACAGATGTTTTTATCATCGTTATATAAATCGTGTTCTTTTTTTGCCTTTTCCTGCTTGTCATAATCTCGGAGAATTCCAAGCTTATTACCAGTTCCTATATTTACTTTTTTCCAGATTTCAATGATTTTTATGAAGCCTTTATGAAAAGATATTACTTCGATGTCGCTCAACTCGGCCTTAGAATCGATATATGCACGGAGTAGCATTTCCTCAGAGATTCCCTCGCATAATATGCATTTTTTTGAAAAGAACAATTTGAATAAATCGGTATTAGGATTTTTGGTTAAATAATTACGACTGGCATCGTCTAATTCTTGTTTAAGAGAAAATGCTTTTCCTTCATGAAGAATGACCACATTTTTTAAGTCCATCTTATTTACAAATTCAGTACTGTGCGTGGAATAAAATAACTGTGCTGTTGTGTTGTTTGAAGAGAAAAACTTTAAAAGGCTTACCATAAGACGAATATTATTAATACATAAATGTGCCTCAGGTTCCTCAATAGTAAGAAGACTTAAAGCTACATCATCTTTACTTTCCATTAAGGAATTAATTAATACAAAGAGAAGAACAAGATTTCGATAGCCCAATCCCTGAAGGGATAATTCAGAATCTGCATATCCCAAACGTATACTGTTTAAGATCGTCTGCATCGGAGGCATATTCGGTAGTATGCTGATGTGGTTAAAAAACTCTGTCGCATCTTTTAATGTAGAATCTTCTTGCCAGTTTATTATACTATCCATTCTGCTAATGGATTTCAGCTCGTCAAAGAAACGATTATATTCTTTTTCAACTTTCATTTTATCTTCATTTGATAGCCCTCGTTGCAGAAGGTTAACAAGCGACTTAGAGCCTAATCTTTCTTTCTTCCTCGAAAAGTCATCTCGTTCAGCTTCGAGAGCGGTATACTTATATAGTTTCAAAGTATCATACGGGACAGAACCCTTATTGGGAACAGTGATAGAGTATGAGTAATATTCAGTAGGCAGCAAATTCATTTTTACATTATTGATGGTTTCTTTATTGAGCATTCCTACTTTCAAAATGCTTTGAACCAGAGCATACAGCTCTTTTGTCTTAGATGGTTTATACTCATATTTCAGTCCATATACAATGTGTTCATCTTCAATATCAAAACTTAAATCTTTGACAAAATAAGCTTCTGCTTCATTGGGGGTTAGATGCAATTCGACTGTCACTACCGGCAGCTGTTGAATAAGCTCTTCACCGTTTATCTTCCCAGCTATAATGTCTGCTTGATTGTTGAGTATATAGTGGTAGTATTCTTCTTTTGCACTATCATTTATATCCATCCACGAAAGATTTTTTCCTGAAAATCCAAAGTCATCGGTAATAAAAGGCAGTGTAACCGCTTTTAAAAAATTACTTTTACCACTATTGTTTTCGCCAATTAGCGTGACGCTTTCTCCTAAATCAATGTCAATATTTTTAAGATTTCGATAATTTTTGATAATTAAATGTGATATTTTCAAAACTTTGCCCTCCGTATCAGAACAATATTATACGTCGTTCTTATATAAACAATGCCCTCTACCTAACGCTAATTCATTATATAAAAAAACACAAGAACCTTCAACTAAGCGCACAATAATTCATGCACAAAGATAATTTGCATGTTGATTCTCCAAATCGGACGGCAACTACATGAAAGCGGCAGTTTATAAAAGGTCATTTTTTACAAATATATCAACTACCTATTGCCTTTATACTGCACATATGGTATTTTAAAATTAACCCATTTAAGGAGTTACAGATATGAATAAAATAGGTAAACGACTCCGTGCATTGCGTGAGAGTATTGCCTTTTCACAGGAAAAATTAGCAGCTACCCTTGGTACAACGCAATCCAGCTTAAACCGTTATGAAAACGGACAATCTACTCCATCTATTGAATTATTTCGTAAGTATGCAGATTACTTTGATG
>JAHHTS010000017.1 GCA_020024475.1 Oscillospiraceae bacterium | reverse complement strand
AAAGTGACATTATCTCAAGAGAATCCTAAGGTGACATTATCATAAGTTAATAACATCCAGTTGCCAGAAGAAATTGACAAAAATGATGATATGGTATAGAATTGTTAATGTTGAAAATATAGGTCTCGTTAGTTAAATGGATATAACAGGGTCCTCCTAAGACTCAATTATAGGTTCGATTCCTATACGAGACGCTAATACAAGCGTTCGACTGTTAGCTGAAAAGCAAATAGTGGGGCGCTTTTTTCTGAGAAATATCGCTTTAAAAATAACATTCGAGAATGAAATCCAGCTAACACAATTCAAAAATGATTAGCTGGTAGCTAACAGAAAACTGTGTTTTGCAAACATACGAAATCAGCTTCTCAGCTAACATTTGGAGAAGTATATGATGTCACCTTAAAAAGGGGATGTAAATTATGGTGAATCAGAATAAAAAACATTTTGATTCAAGTTTTGCAAACATGTGTTAGCTGAATACTATATAGAAATTATTAGCTACAGCTAATGACAAACGAAATGCTCGTTTGGAACTGATTTGAAAAAAGAATCGGATCCAAATGGGCATTTTTTTATTGGATCCAGAAGGAGGAAAAGATGACAGAAACTATAAAGGAATTTGTCCAGCCGGATGAAAAGATTATTGAAATTGAGATTGAAAGACTCCGGCCATTTAAAAATCATCCTTTTCAGGTGAAAGACGATAAAGAGATGTATCTACTAAAAGAAAGCATTGAGAAGTACGGAATATTAAATCCCTTAATTGTAAGACCTGTTCCAGATGGTGTTTATGAAATTATATCAGGACATAGGAGAAAACATGCGGCAGAACTTCTTGTTTACCGTAAAGTGCCGGTAATCATACGAGTGATGAGTGAAGATGAATCCATTCTTAGTATGGTGGATTCCAATCTTCAAAGAGAAAAGATTAGTTTTAGTGAAAAAGCTTTTGCTTACAAAATGAAGAATGATGTGCTGAAAAAACAATCCAAAGAGACAAAAGGCCAAGTTGACCACAAAAAACCTAAAAAGAGAATAGTAGAAATTATCAGTGAGGATTGTGGAGAAAGTGTAAAGCAAGTACAGCGTTATATTTCAATAACAAGATTGATACCAGAATTTTTACAAAGATTGGATGACGAGTTGATTTCCTTCAATCCGGCGGTAGAAATATCAGCTTTAAAGGAAGAGGAACAAAAACTCCTAGAAGCTATGGATTATGCTCAGGCAGTACCTTCGTTATCACAGGCACAAAGGATAAAAAAATTAAGCAAAGAACAAAAACTAACATTGGAAAAGATGCAGGACATTATGAGTGAGGTAAAAAAAGGTGAGATCACACGGGTTACATTTACCAATGAGTAGCTTCATAAATACTTTCCAAGCAGGTATACACCAGCCATGATGAAGCGAGAAATCATTGCCTTATTAAAAATCTGGCAAGAGGAAAATTGGATGAATTAAAGGAGGAAAACAGTATGTGTAAAGTTATTTCAGTAGCAAACCAGAAAGGCGGAGTTGCAAAAAGTACAACAACTCTAAATCTTGGAGTTGGATTGGCAAGAAAAGGGAAGAAGGTATTATTAATTGATGCGGATCCGCAAGGAAGTTTAACAGCAAGTCTTGGATATGTAGAACCGGATGATATTGGAATTACCCTTGCAACCATTATGATGAATATCATTAATGATGAAGAAATTGCAGAGGAAGAAGGTATTTTACATCATGAAGAAAAAGTAGATTTCCTTCCGGCAAATATAGAATTATCTGCTTTGGAGGTAACTATGAGTAATGTAATGAGCAGGGAACTGATTATGAAGGAATATATTGATACGATTATATTTTAATTGATTGTATGCCAAGTTTAGGTATGATGACCATCAATGCTTTAGTATCCTCAGATACAGTTCTGATACCTGTGCAAGCCGCATATTTGCCTGTTAAAGGCCTTCAGCAGTTGATTAAGACTATTTCTATGGTAAAGAAAAGATTGAACCGCAAACTGACTATACAGGGGATTCTTCTTACAATGGTAGATTTTCGTACTAATTATGCAAAGGATATTGCTTTTCGAGTAAGACATACCTATGGATCTCAGATTAAAATTTTTGAAAGTGTGATTCCATTATCTGTAAAAGTGGCAGAGGCAAGTGCAGAAGGGAAGAGTATTTATCAGCATTGTTTGAGTGGAAAGGTAGCTTTCGCATATGAAAAACTGACAGAGGAGGTATTGGGATATGAAGAATAGAAGTGGTGAAAAGATTAAATTAGCAAGTATTGATGAATTACTTGGAGTAGTGAATGAAGAATCCGCAATGGAAATTGATATTGATAAGATCCATGCATTTAAAGATCATCCATTTAAGGTCTTAGATGATGATAAGATGGCAGACTTGGTAGAGAGTGTGAAACATAATGGAGTGTTGACACCGGTATTACTGCGATCGGATGGGGAAGATGGTTATGAAATGATTTCGGGTCACCGAAGAATGCATGCTGCTATGTTAGTTGGATTGGAAACTATCCCAGCAATTGTAAGAGAGTTATCAGATGATGATGCAGTCATTGCAATGGTAGATGCAAATATTCAGAGGGAAGAATTACTTCCGAGTGAAAAAGGATTTGCTTACAAAATGAAACAAGATGCAATGAAACATCAAGGTGCACGTAATGATTTAACTTTGGGACAAAATGTCCCAAAGTTTAAGAGAACAACAGAAGCTATTGCAGAAGGTACAGGAGAAAGTTATAAGCAGATTCAGCGCTACATCCGCTTAACAGAGTTGATTCCAGAGTTATTAGATATGGTGGATGCAAAGAAATTGAATTTTACTATTGCGGTTGATATTTCATACATAGATAAAGAAATTCAGAAGTGGATATTTGAATATATCAAAGATACAGGATTTATAAAACCGAAACAGATTACAGCATTAAGAAAACAGTTGGAACAGGGTCCTGTTAATCAAGGCTTCATGATTTCTATCTTCAATAGTTGTATGACAGTCAAAGCACCTGAGAGGAAAGTAATATTATCAGGAGCTAAGCTTACAAAATATTTTCCAGAGAATTATTCAGAAACAGAAATGGAAAAAGTAATTGAAGATTTATTGGAACAGTGGAAGAGGGAACAGGAATAAGGGTTGTCAAAGCAAGACAACCCCAAACAAACGGTGATAAAGAAGTTTAAAAAGAGGACTTCATATGAGAGAAATGAAAGGAGGAAGATACATGGATAAAAAGATGAAGTTTAAATATTTTTATGGCACAGAAGCAGATCAGTTTAGTTTTTATAGAATACCAAAAGCATTATTTACAAATGATTGCTTTAAGGATCTTTCCAGTGATGCGAAAATCTTATATGGTCTAATGTTGGATCGAATGTCATTATCCATTAAAAATCAGTGGTTTGATGATGAAAATCGTGCCTATATCTATTTTTCCATTGAGGATATCATGGAATTATTAAATTGTGGTAGAAACAAAGCGGTGAAATCTCTTCAGGAATTGGATGATGAAAAAGGAATAGGTTTGATTGAAAAGCGTAGACAGGGATTAGGAAAAGTAACTATTATTTATGTAAAATCATTTGTTCAGGAGGAATGTGAGGAACAGAAAAAAGAAAAATCAAAGATGGTGAAGTTTACAAAACAAACTTCAGTAGAGGAAGAAGAAACAGAAGAAGTTTACAAAACAAACTTCTAGAAGTCCCGAAAATAAACTTCAAGAAGTTTACATTTCAAACTCTAATTATACTAATAATAACAATACTGAATCTAATGATAATAAATCTAATCTTATCCTATCCAGGGATGAGATTGGATTCGATGACGATGGGAGTGAAACACTCCATGCGTATCAATCTTTAATCAAAGAAAATATCGAGTATGACTCGTTATTGATTAGTCACCCTTATGCTAAGAAGCGGATTGACGAAATTGTAGATTTGATTGTAGAGACAGTTATGTGTAAAAGTGATAAGGTCTTGATTGCAAGTAACTGGTATTCGGGAGCCTTAGTTAGGGGAAAATTTATGAAATTAGACTATTCCCATGTGGAATATGTGTTACACTGTTTGGAAGGAAACACGAGCAAGGTGAAAAATATCAAAAAGTATTTATTGGCAACTTTGTTTAATGCCCCGTCAACCATTAGTGGATATTATCAAGCAGAGGTGAATCATGACATGCCATGGCTTGCAAAGTAAGGAGGTATTGCTTATGTTGATACTGAAAATGGGACTATTCATTTTAAAAATAATTGGAAAGATTATACTGATTCCTCTTTGGCTTATATTACTGTTAATCGGAGTTGCAACTGATATTTTAATCAATTTGGCGTCTATTGTAAAAGGGCTGATTGGATTTGTTCTGACAGTCCTGATGATTGCAGTTATTGTAGTAAATCGAGATTGGGTTCAAGGATTATTTCTCTTATGCCTCAATAGTGTAATATTTATAATATTATTTTTCGGTGTATTAATTGGTGAGATAATAAAAGAGTTGAGAGACCAGGTTGGATTAATTATAATGGGGTGAATATATAAAATGACAGAAACCTTATCACAACTTTGAAGTGAGGGCTTTGTACATGGGATATTTAAACTTTTTGATATATCTATTGACCTTGGTGTGACACCAGGGTGTATTATGAAAGTGAAAGGTGGTGATTTAATGGGATACTCAGTGAAATGGGTGGTTGAGAATCTTGGCATAACCCGTGATATGATTAGATATTATGAGAAAGAAAAACTCCTTTCGGACAATAAGAGTCGTAATCCAACGAATAAATATCGTGATTACAGTGATGAGGATATAGAAAGAATATGGGGCATCAAATTACTTATTGGTGTTGGGTTCACAGCAAAAGAAATCTATAATCTTATGAACAATCCAGATTTCGATTTTGAAACTGCTATTGCTAAAAAAGTTGCGGAGTTGGAACGCAAACATGATGAGAACCTTATTTATTTGGAATTTGCTAAAAGTATAAAACTTCTAGGCCGTGTTCCTACTACATCAAAAATCGGCAATGTCAAATTTAATGATTTTTTAGAGTACGTTCACAAGAACTGGAACTTCTATGACGACCCACGTTCAGCGCCGTTTATGAAAATGGCAGATAAGCTTATTTCAAAGGTTCCGCAAGAGTGGGGTTCTGATGATGTGGAGCATATTTTTGAAATGCTTGAAAAATTTGATGCTGAAGGAATGATGCACATATACGCTCTTCATGGCTACTATCAAGTTATCTCTGATATGAAAGACTTTGGATATGACAGTGACACGGTGCAGAGAGTAGTTAAACTGTTACATGAGTATCTTGCGGATTACAATACGGAACCGGAGCTTGATGGGAAAATTACACCGCAGTTTATTGCCAAGTACATGGTTCCGTTTTTCCTTGGTGGAGATGTAGCAATTATGTACGAAAGAAATTATGGAAAAGCAGGATGTTTATTCATTGCACAGGCTTTGGCGTATTATGGTGGTTATGATATCGACGATTTGTAAAGGAGGTATGCAAATGAAAGAAAATAATAAAGAATTTATTGATTGGGTTAGAGCTCATAAGAATCAACTGTGCATTGCAGGAATTAGTGCTACTACTATCATTGGAATTATTATTGGTTTAAAAAATAGGGAAACCGTCCAGGAGCTGTGTGAGTCTGTTGAAAACAGTCTAAGAAAAACAATGGAAAAACGGTCCGATTTCATCATTAAAGTGCAGACAGTTTCCACGGTAATTGAAGCAGAGATTCCAGTTAGAGTGTACACTTTACCACAGGAGCCTTTTGAAGTTAGCCAACATATCAGAAACTTATCTGGTGGAAGACATCATTCTGCTGAAAAAGCAGCTGAAGCTACAGCATTGGGGATTGATTTGTTGCAGCATCAGACACTTGTTAATACATACACAAAGTATGCTGCGTAAAGCAGAACTATTATAAAATTATAAGGAGAAAAAAATATGCAGATGTGCCCATTTTGTGAGAAGGTATACGACGAATCCGAGTATAGCAAATGTCCTTATTGCTCTGGTGAACTAGAAGATTATACTGAAGAGAGATATTTTAAAAATTGTCCTAATTGTGGGGGGATTATGTATTGGGATGAGGAATGGGAATGCACCAATTGTGGTGAAACCATCAATTCAGACGAAGACGATAATGATGGAATTATCGAAGGCTAAGTCTTGAATAATGAAAAAATGCATCGCCACGGGCGGGCTTAAACATATGGAAATTTTGGGAAATCCCTAGATATTATTTATAATTCATATAAGAAATATTATTATCTAAAGTGATTGTTGTAAATGGTAAAATAAAAATGTACATATAATGGAATATAAAAATGTACAAAAAGCTTACCTGTGCTATTGTTATCATGGAGGTGTTACCCATGGACATTGCACTTATAACTCAGCTCAAAATACTTAAATTGAGTGATACAAAATCAAACTTTTCTGAGTTATCTCGGATATATGGCATCGATAGAAGGACTATCAAAAAGTATTATGACGGATACGAAGGTAAGCCTGAACATCACAATAAGCCAAGTACATTAGATAAACATAAGGATCTTATAAAGAATAAATTAGCAATAAAAGGTTCAACAGCAAAAGCTGTTTATGAATTTATTCTTTCTGAAGTAGATACAGATATTGGTACCTATTCGAATTTCACTAAATATATTAAAGCCAATGACTTACAACCAAGAAAAAATGTTAAAGGTCATCCACGCTATGAAACAGCACCTGGGATTCAAGCTCAGGTCGACTGGAAAGAGGATGTATCAATAGCCAATAAATTCGGCGAAATCTTCACCTTTCAGGTGTTTGATTATAAATTAGGGCATTCTAGATACTGCCACTTCACTTACAAACTTTACAAAACAAGACAGGATGTTTTCGACTGCCTAATTGCTTCATTCATTGCAACTGGTGGTGTTCCCAAAGAAATACTCTTTGATAACATGGCATCTGTTGTGGATTTGAAATGTAATCATCGACATATAAATGATAAGATGAGAGCCTTTGCAAAAGATTTTAATTTTAAGATAAAACTTTGTAAACCTCGCCATCCATATACAAAAGGAAAGCCTGTAAGTATACAGGTTACTCCTGATAAACTCTTTATTTATTATAACATGGAAATAATAGCAGAACATCATTTAAGTTCCAAACGATTGAATTATCAAAAAGAGCATTACAAAAATTTATTATCTTATTGTGTAGATGATGTAAATACAGTTGCAGAAATGGCAGAAGATAATCTTCGTCAAATGGACGACTTCCTGTAAAAAGGAGAAAGAATGCCAACTTATGCAAAAATAATAAATGGTCTATCAGATCTAGGAATGCATGAAATGCAAAACAATATCGACTTTTATGCAGACCTCGTAAATAAAGGTGAAAAGTCTTTTACTCAAGCTTTTGAAGAATTAATAAAAATAGAAAAGGACAGCAATAAAATACGAGCAGAGAATGCCTGCGTAAAAACTGCTGGTTTCCCATTCTATAAAACAATGGATGAGTTTGATTTTTCATTTCAACCCAATATAAATAAAAGGGAATTACTGGATCTTAATCAACTAAATTTTATAGACAAGCAGGAGAACATCCTGTTTGTCGGATCCAGTGGGTTTTTCTACATATTTTATAACTTTCGAAGCTTTGATGAATCAGCTAAAGAAAGCTTTAATAGAAAACCGTCTTGAATCAAGGCTTAAGTTTTTTGCAAAATATAAGGTCTTAATTATAGATGAAATCGGGTATATGCCAATTGATCAAGATTCATCAAACTTGTTTTTTCAGCTTATAGCAAGAAGGTATGAAAAGCATTGTACTATTATTACAACAAACATGCCTTTTTCTAAGTGGGCAGATATCTTCGGCTCAGCAACTTTAGATCGTCTGTTGCACCACTCTCAAATAGTTTCCATCAAAGGAACGTCATATAGATTAAAGGAAAAAAGAGCCTTTTTGGAATCAAAAGCTGAGGAATAACAGTGGGAATTGTACATTTTTATTTTCCACTTTTTGTACATAAATATATTGACTTTTACAAATATCATAAAATTTCATTCTGATTACTCCTTTTTTTGTTCAGATAAAATCAGCATTTGTTTGTTTGCTTTGGAAATAAGAGTAAATAATTCTTCGAATTCTTCTCCCATATCTCTATACAAATCATAAAATGACTGCAACATGATTGCATAATCTCTTTTCAGTTCATTCTCTCCTTTTTCTGTCAGAGAAAGAACATAACTTCGTTCATCTGTAACTCTTTTAATTTTCTGGATACATTCTTTTTCATACAATGCTTTTAGACAACGACTTACTGCTTCTTTTTTCATTCCGCTCATTTTACTCAGAAACAATGGAGTGCACTCTTTTGTCTCCAAATAAATCCAGGCTAATAATTCTCTTTCACTCGACGTTAAAAACTGTTTTTGTTTCTGAATTAACATAGTTCTGGAGAATTGGTGTAATTCTTGTTGAAAAGCCAACATCCTTTGCCAATTAATATTATCCATATTCCCTCCTGTAATTAACATTGTTAATTATATACGTTTTACTTTACTTGTCAATACTAAAAAATAGAATACCAAAAAAAAACCTCCCAGGATTTTTCCTGAGAGATTTAATATTTTGCAAACTCTACAACTTCCAACCAAGTGCTTTAGTTCTGACATTTACTAATGAAGAATAGATTCCGTCTTCACGGATCAGCTGGTCATGTATACCTGTCTGTTCCACTTTTCCACCATTCATTACCACAATCTGGTCTGCATTTCTTACCGTATTCAGGCGATGTGCAATCATAATGACAGTCTTATTTTTAGTAAGTTCCTGAATAGCATTCTGAATCAGCTGCTCGTTTTCAGGATCGATACTTGAAGTTGCTTCATCCAGAATTACAATCGGTGCATCTTTAATCATAGCTCTTGCAATAGATATCCTCTGTTTTTCTCCTCCTGAAAGGAAACCGCCGTTTTCTCCAATTACAGTATCATACTGCTGAGGAAGGTTCATAATAAAGTCATGACAGCAGGCTTTTTTTGCCGCTTCCACTATTTCCTCCATTGTAGCATCCGGTTTTCCAAAACGTATGTTATTAGCTACTGTATCGTTAAACAAATACACATTTTGGAATACAATACTAATATTGCTCAATAACTCGTCTGTGCGATAGTCCCGAATATCTCGCCCGCCTATCCGTATTTCTCCTTCATCCACATCCCAGAATCTACTGATCAGATTACAAAGTGTTGTTTTTCCACTTCCAGAATATCCCACAATGGCAGTTAGTGTTTTTTCAGGAATAAAAAGCGATACGTGATCAATGACCTTTTTCTTAGAATATGAAAAACTGATATCTTTAATCTCAATATCGCAGTTGTCTCCTACAAATCTGACTTCTCCGCTCTCCATAATAGGAGGGTTTCCATTCTCATTAATATCATCCACAGCGGTATCCAGATTCTGCAAAATTGTAATCATACTGCCTGCCAGTTCCATTTGATTGAATGCCACAAAAAGCCAGATAACTGCAAGTGCTGATTCATAGATTTCAATACTGCCATTCAGATACATAAGTACAGAAACTGTTATTGCAATCACAGTCCCACATTTCACCTCTAAATTAGAAAGCATTTTATAGGGAAGAAGCTTTTTCTCATAAGAAATATCCGACTGACAGTTCTCCTTCAACACTTTCTTCATCTTCTGACTAAGAGAATCATTTTCATCCTGAAAAGACCGTATGATAACAATACCATGAATGTATTCCAGTACATTTTCCACCAACTTTGTCAATGCCTTCTGTTTTCTTGGCGCTGCCTTTTTGGTTGCCTCAAACATACAATGTATAATCACATAATAAAGTATGCAGGTTGCCATCATAATCAATCCAATTTTCCACTGAAACACAGTAAATCCCAAAACCAATATAGTCGTATACGCAATTCCCTGAATCACATTATTCAAAAGTGAAGGAACCGTGTTTTCTACCAGATAAAGTTTAGATGAAACTGCCGCAGATATTTTTCCAAGACTGCTGTCACTGAAAAATCCCATTGCAGCATACCGAAGATGATCTCCAATCTCCATTCGTTTATCTGCCGCCATAAACATTCCCGCATGCATCTGCCGGATATTTGACTGCATGTGCATAACAATACACCCTGTAATACTGACCAACATGATACAAAATACCTTTACTATCAGGTTCTTACCTGTATTTAAAGCAATTGCACGTAAAATACAGTACACTGCGTAAAACTGCAGTAATTCAAATGCAGAATAAATCAGACCATACACGGCAGAACGAATAATATTTGGTTTTTCCTTATCTGATAAACAATATAGTTTATTTAATATCTTAAGCATGACTTCTCTCCATCTCCTTCCTACGCACACCGCAGTTCGCGTCCCACAAGCGCTGATACAGTTCATTTGTAGCATACAGTTCTGCATGAGTACCAACTGCCTTTGCCTGACCATGCTCAATCACAATAATCTGATCTGCATCCGCAATGGTTGCCAGACGATGAGCTATTACAATCAGTGTCTTGCCTGCAACCAATCGGGAAATCGCATCCTGTAGCACTGCTTCATTCTCAGGATCTGTATAGGATGTAGCTTCATCCAAAATAATAATCGGTACATCTTTAAGCATGGCACGAACAATGGTAATTCTCTGTCTTTCTCCACCAGACAGACTGCATCCACGATCTCCGACCATCGTCTGATAACCATTTTCCAGACTCTCTATAAATTCATGACACCCGCATGCCTTTGCTGCACGAATCACTTCCTCATCAGTTGCACCTTTCTTTCCAACTCTGATATTTTCCATAACTGTATCATTGAAAAGGAATACATCCTGTGATACATATGCAATTTTTTTATTTAATTCCTTCTGAGAAATTTGATTGATTGGAATTCCACCTATACGAATTTGTCCTTTGTCTGCATCCCAAAATCCTGCAATCAGTTTTGCTATCGTTGATTTTCCGCCTCCCGATGGACCAACAAGGGCTGTTACCTGATTAGTCGGTATCCGCAGACTGATATCATTCAGAACCATGGGTGCATCTTTTTCTTTACTTCTGTAACGGAAAGAAACATGTTCTAATTCAATTCCTGATTCGACAGAAGCCTGACTTTCTTTAGGACGAACCAGTTCCGGTGCTTCCAATATTTCAGCAATTGTTTCAAAATCAGCTTCCATTTTTGTTGTTGTCTCAAACATGAAAAGGGCCTTAATCAAAGGTGTCATCAATCCGATTCCCAAAATTATAAAAGTAAGTAACGTATCTACAGAAACACTTCCCTTATGTGTAAAATAGTATCCAAATGGCAACAGCGTTAACATGGTAGAATGCATGATACAAATGGCAGCAGACAAAAATCCCTGAGCTCCTTTTTGCCATTCATATCCAAATGCCGCATTATTGAATACCGCATCTGCATATTTTTTATAAGAAGATGCTGCCTGATTGAAGCCTTTTATAACTTCAATTCCATTCACATATTCAATTGTAGCAGAACTGACATCTTCCTTCGCTTTGTAGAACTTTTTGCATTTTTCTTCAAATCCAATCGTCATTCCCCAGCAGCACAAAAGTACTATAGGAAGCGTTGCAAACATCAGCAGAGTCATCTTTATACTGACTGTAAACAGATATATGATAATGATTACAGGTATTAATAAATTTGCCGTTAATTCTGGTATTAAATGAGCTAAATATTGTTCCAGCCCATCTACTTTATCAACAATTGTATCTTTAAATGTTCCTGATGGGGTTTCCTTCACATAGCCAAGAGGAACTCTTGTCAGTTTATCGATTAATGCACACCTGATATCATACAGGACTTCAAAAGTTCCTGTATGGGATACCAGCGCTGAAAAACTGGCACATACGCTTTTTACAATATATCCTATGGCTGCTGCCAACAGAGGAACACCGTACGCAGCCAATTGCGTCTCCCCATGGTACATCATACAAATCATCTTCACTCCGGCAAAATACGGTACCATTTCCGCTCCTACACCAACAACAGCAAGAATTACGGAAAGAATAAAATATTTTGTCTTGGGTTTAATAAACGAATAAATTGTCATTTTTCTACCTACTTTCTTTTGCGGATATTTTGGTCTCAATATAATTTGCCATATCTCGAATAGTTACTTTTTCATATAAACTTGAAAAAGTAAAATCAATTGAATATTCATTTTGTATTCCTTCAATTACCATCATAGCTGTTAAGGAATTTCCTCCAATGGAAAAAAACTCTGTGTCATCTTCAATTTTCTCTGGATCATCCATATCTAGTGCCTCTGCTACTAGCTTTTTTACTTCCATCATAATATCATTCATAATTTATTTCCTTTCATTATATTAACGTACCAGTTTCCCATATAAATTTCTTGCAAGTCCTTCCTTAGTTATAACAAAATCCATGATTTGAGAATAGGACGGCAACTGATTATTTACATTTTTCACAACAATTTTTATTGTTTCTTCCTGATTTTCCTTCGTAAATCCAGAAAAATCTTCCTCTACTACAATCTCAGCAAATATCCTATCATTGCGTTCACTGACTCTCGCCTCTTTTATGCACTGATTTCTTATCAATAACCCTTCAACATATTCTGGAGAAATATTTTCTCCATTGCTTAGAATAATCAGGTTCTTACTTCTGCCTTTCAGGAACAACTCTCCTTTTTCATTTAAGTACCCTAAATCTCCTGTTTTAAACCATCCATCTTTCAGTACTTTATTTGTTGCTTCTGGATCTTTATCGTATCCAAGCATAACCGACGGTCCACTTACATAAATCTCTCCATCCACGATTTTTATTTTTACATGTTTCAGTGGTCTTCCGACAGAAGAAGGATCCATTTTCTCAAACGAAACCGATGTAATAAGTGGTGAAGTTTCTGTCATTCCATAACCTGATGCAATAAAAATTCCAAATCTTCTCAATCCCACAACAACTTCCGGATTTATATCAGCTCCACCGACCCCAATATAACGGATGTTTTTTCCTAACACTTTATGTGCTATATCAATAGAATCCAGTTCTGGACTCTTTTTTTCCCAATAAATCAATTTCTTATAAAGGAATTCCAGCATCATCGGAATCGTCAGTACAACAGATGGCTGAAAACGATGGATATTATCCATCATAGTTAATGGAGAATTAGAAAACAACATACTTCCACCGTTAAAAAACGCAGCCAACGTTGCCTGATTCATACCAAATGCATGAGCTACTGGAAGCATAGAGAAAAAGCGCTCCTTTCTACTAAAACACCCCAGTTCTATTGTATCCATAATATTCGTAAGAATATTTTTTTGACTTAGTATAACCCCTCTTGCAATTCCGGTTGTTCCAGAAGTAAATAAAATCGCACATGGTTCATTTTCATCTGTATTATCTGTATAAAGAGATAACATGCCATCTCCACCTGGTAGCGTTTTTTTGCAACTTATAATATTCTCGTTTCCTAAACTTTCTGATAATCTTTCCTGCAATCCACTATCTATCTCATCAAAGACAACTATTTTGGTATCTGTTCTACTTACATAATTCAAAATCGTATCTGCTTTCAGACGTTTGTCTAATAGTACTGCCACATTACCAGTGATCACAACCGCAAAAAAAACTGAAAGCCAGGCCGCCTGACCATCCATGTAAATACCAATACGTGTCCCCTTTTCTCTCGAAAAAAGTCCAGCATAGGCCAATGCTTTTTCTATCACCTCTTTTCTGCTCGTTTTTAAATATTCGCCATTTTTGTCATCAAAAATATCCATACATGCGGATATCTCATCATCCTTATATATCTGCTTTATCATCGCCCAAAATGTCATCTTATAATCTCCTGTAATATTTCAGCAAATACGTGTCAACAGAACCCCTATAAGTTGTCAACTCAATCCAAGAATCTCAGAAAATTTTTCTCTCGTTCTCTGAAACAGTCTGCATTTTCTTCTGTTCACTGCATTCAGAAAGCTGTTCTAACAGTTTCGACAACTTGCGGATAGACGAATTCTTCAAAATATCCTGTAAGGAAAGTGATACAGAAAATGCTTCCTGTATTTCTGCAATTATTTTTAAAATAGAAATGGAATCTATTCCCATTTGAACCAAATCATTCTCCATTCCAAATTCATCATCGCCCAATACTTTTTTGAAAATGTTACAAAGGGTACCTTCTGTTTCTGTTTGCGGTTGGTTTTTTCCACTTAAACTTTCTTTTGGAATATATTCCCGCAGCTTTTTCCGGTCAATTTTTCCATTGTGTGTAAGTGGTATTTCGTCCATCCGAACATAAAATGAAGGAACCATATAATATGGAAGCTTTTCCGCTGTTTCATGTCGTATCGATTCTTGCAGCTTTTCATTTTTTTCTCCTTTTTGCACAAGAAATGCTGCAAGACGCTTTTTTCCACGGACCTTTAGTACCTCGATCACGGCCTGCGAGACTGCAGGATGCTGCTCTAATTTTTTCTCAATTTCACCGCTCTCGATTCGGAAGCCATTAATTTTTAACTGACCATCTTTTCTCCCAAGTATTTCAATTACTCCATCTCTGTTAAACAAACCAAGATCTCCGGTATAATAAATTCTTCCTAATTGCTCATGATACCGAAATTGTTTTGTTGTAAGTTCCTCATCTTTGAGATATCCATTAGCAACCCCATCGCCAGCAATTACAATTTCACCGCTTACTCCCCACGTACAGATCCGGTCGTTTTCATCTAAAATATAGCAACGCTGATTGTCCAACGGATAGCCATATGGAATACGAATCATTTTCTCCGGTATATTATCCAGCTCATAGTAAATCGACCAAATCGATCCTTCCGTCGCACCTCCCAGGCTGTATAATTTAGTTGCTGGTAATTTCTTACGGATATCTTTTGCCAAAGATACAGCGATTTTATCCCCGCTTAACAGAATTTTTTTAAGAGATTCCAATTCTTTATCTTTTGCTACCTCTAAAACCAGCTGCATAATTGCCGGTACAGAATTCCATACTGTAACTTGCTTTTCTTGAACAAGGTGGATGATTCCACGTACATCGTGTAAATCAGGAAGTATAACCAGTAAAGCACCTGCTGCAAAAGTTCCAAAAATATCATAGACAGATAAATCAAAACACATAGAAGATATACCAAGTACGACGTCTTCTTCTGTAACAGCGAACCGCTCGTTTATACTAAAAATCGTATTGGCAGCTTCTCTATGCGTAATAACAACTCCTTTAGGCTCTCCTGAACTGCCTGATGTGAAAATAACATATGCCACTCCATCTAAAAGAACATTTGGCAAAGCCTCCGTCGTTTTCTTCTGTATCAACCGGTCTGTTATAATAACACGGATATTGCCTTTCTGAATAATTGAATCCTGACGTTCTTTGGGATAATCAGGACTGATCGGGACATATGCAGCTCCTGCTTTCAATATTCCGAGAATACCCGCAATGGTCTCTTTTTTTCGATAAGTATAGATTGCCACAAGTTCCCCTGGCTTTACACCTTTATCTAAAAGTCCGTATGCAACCTGATCAGAAAGTTCATCCAGTTCTCGATAACTAAGTTGTCCATTCTCATCGCTTACAGCTGGTCTGTCCATATATTTGCGTGCAGAATGTCTAAACAACTCATGCAGTGTCTCCAAGGGGAATGCACGGTTAGTATGATTATATTTTTCTACCACCTTGTTTAAATCAGGACTCGCTTCTGGTAAAAACGATATCGTATCAAGTCCATTTGCACATACTTGTTCCACTTGTCTGACCATAGTCTGAAACATCTCTTTAATTTGCCATGTCTCAAACTTAGATGTCAAATAGTCCCAGGTAAGCATGACACCTTTCTTTGTCTCCATCAGTTGAAAATCGAGATACACCTGCGGTGTCTGACTGATACTATATATCAGCTCGCCTACGTTTTTCTGCTGGCCTTCTGATTGCAGCATCCCCAACAGGCTGGTAAACACTATTGGATACAGGACCTGTCTTTTGTTAGCCTGACTGATTTCCTGCTCTACAAGAATACCGTCATATGCCCGATGCTTATAGTCCTCCATGAATTTTTTCTGTATTGCAAGTGCCACATCTAAAAAACTGCTATTACTGTTGTTCAGATTCATTTCCAATAATAACAGAGAAGTAAAATCTCCTACAGTATGAAGCAGCTTCCCTCCATAATTCACTCTATTGGTCAAAGTTACATTCAGGCAAAAACTTTTTTTCATGGTATATACAGACAATACCGCTGCATAAGTTGCCAGAAAAAACGTAGTTGGCATCACTTTATTCTGTTGCAGTTTTTCCTGCAAACTCTGCCATTGATTCCTATCCAATAAGTACGATAATCGCTCAAAACGCGGTGGTATATTTTCCTCATCCAATGTTCGATATGGAAGTTCCGGCGGCATGGAAATCTGTGCAATTCGATCTTTCCAATATTTTTTGTGAACTCCATATCTTTTTCCCATCTTTACAGCCTCAGTTTTCAGGATATATTCCCTAAAAGAAAGGTCTTCCTGAATATTATTTTGACCTTCATATATATCCATACACTCTCTGAGTATCATCCGTAAACTACTGCCATCAGCAATCAGCAGATCAAAACTGTAAAAAAGATAAGTTTCATGATCATTCAGCTGCATTGCTTCAATTGTAAACATCGGCCAAGTACCGATCTCAAACACTTTATGTGAAAGTTCCTTTCGTTTCTTTCGAATCAAATCTTCAATATCGTCAGAAGATGCTTTTCGCATATCACAAACCGGAATGGTATAATAAGGAACTGGAAAAAGTTCATTTTGATATCCTTCTTCATAAATGACTGTATGCAACATTGGATGCTTACGAATTACTTCATTCCATGCCTTTTCATATTGCGCTACATTAATTTTATTTTTAAATTCATAGTATACATGAGTAGATATTCCACCAGATGAAAATATATGATTTCTTCCCAATAAATAGCTTTTCTGAACATCTGTTAATGGATATCCTCCCGTACGCTTTTCATACAGTTCCAACGCTTTTGCATATTGAGCACAGAGAAAATCCGCATACTCGTCTAGATGATCTTCAAAATAAAAATGGTTTCCCTTAAATTTGTGTATTGTCACCGGATTTTCCGAAATCCCCTGCCATTCCGGCAGCCTTCCAATACGAGTAAGCACACGGTCATCTTCGCCATAACTTATTACTACATGGGCATTTAACTTTTTTCCGGCATACGAACAAGTATACGCATCAAAAATTGATAAATCATGTTGCAAAATAGGAAGCAGTTCTGTGTCAAATATTTTGCCTTCCAGAACGCCTTCATCTGTACCTCCGTTCTCTCGTAAAAATGTAATTAGCTCATCTCTGGTAAGACCGGTTACCTTTCTTTCCGTTGTCAGTGGGGGTGGGGTCGAAATTACAAGCATGACTGGTGTATTTTGATATTTTTCATTCATATAATACGCAATTTCTGAGGCTGCATAGCCTCCCATACAATGACCAAACAGACAGTATGGCTCCTTGTCTCCAAGCATTCCAGCAATTTCGTTTCCAATTTGTTCAGTAAGATCACGAAAATTATCATACGGTTTCTGCGCAGATTTACTTCCTCTTCCGTTATATTCTATAGGGATCAGTTCAAGCATGCCATTTGAAACATCCTTCAACTTTTCAGCCAATTTTCGATAACGCATTGCAAAGCCACCTGCATGACACATACAAAATAATTTCATATTTTATTCGTTCCTTTCACATAATTGTATTTATATGTCAAATATATACGCATTGTTCGTTTTTGATAGATGACTGCATGCGTAGTTAGGTTCCAAAATGGCAAGAAGCTCTGAAACCGTTGGTGCCAAAAAGATATCACTGATTTTAAGCCTGCATCCAAATTTTTTTTCAATTTCATCAAGTAAAAATGGAATCATTGCTGATGTTCCTCCAATTCGAAAAAAATTATCATCCGCATGAACAGGCTGCAATTTGAGCACATTTTCCCAAAGAGAAATCATCTCACATATATCATTTTGATTTTTTCTACTGCTTTCCCGCTTCTCCACATTTTTCTTAGGTGCTGTCCAAACCATTTTCTTTAATTGATTTCTTTTTATTTTTCCAATTGCAGTTTTGGGAATATTCGATTCTCGTATAAACATCAAAGAATCAAAGGTAAATCCATAATTTTCGGCCATGATCCGGCCAATTTCCACTTGTATTTTCTCTTTATCCCATACTTTTGTCTCGTCCGTGAATAAATAAACTCGGTCTGTTCCTCGTTCAAGATCCGGTTCCACAGTACAAATCAAAAATCCCAGTGGAATCCTGCACCTCTGACTGATACCTTCTTCCAGCTCCACACATGAAACATTGCGGCCATTTTTAATAATAATATCTTTTTTTCTGCCTGTAATACTTACTACATCGCCACAGACAGTACCACAGTCCCCTGTGCGTAACCAGCCATCGTAAAAGTCCTCTGTAATTTTTTCGACATTCAGATAATTTCTTACAACAGCATCTCCATTTACAAACAATTCTCCTTCTTCACGGATAGTAATACCTGGTATCGTTTTGCCAGAAGATATTGTATTTTTTACCCGTACATTGTCACGCCATCCATCAGAATGTAAAATCATACCACACGTTTCTGTCATCCCCCAGGAAACGGACAGTACTTTTTCTTTCAGCCCACATGGCTTATATTTTTGTTCGAATGTATCAAAAGCGGAAAACGTAGCCATTTCCCCGGCACTGATCAAATGCCGCAAGGCTGATAGGTCTACAGATGTCTTCCTGTCATCTTCTGCTCCAGCCATTTTAAAAGCAAAATTTGGTGCCCAAGATATTGTCGTTTTCCATTTGCTCATTAAATCTGCCCATCTATATGGCTGCTTTAATATATAATCCACTGCAATATGAACCTGCTCTGCATGAAGGCACACTGGCATAAGATGAAATTGAACAAATGCCGTACAGTGGTTTAAAGGTAACCAATTCAAAAATTTATCCTCTTCTCCCAACTGCAAGGTCTGTATATTTCCTCTTATATTGGCCAATAGATTACCTGCTGTAAGCTGTACGCCTTTTGATTTACCTGTAGATCCCGAAGTAAAAAGAATAGCTATTACATCTTCGGCATGCATATCTGTTTCCCAATCATGATCAGCAGTTCCATTTTGAAGCATGGCAAAAGACACATGAGCCACCTCATATTTTCCATCGCCATGTTCGACAAGCAGGGCGGCAGAAACATCTCTTAAAATTTGTTCCGTATCCGCTTTTGCTGTTGGCACTGCAATTGCACCAGTCAGGATACATCCCCATAACACAATAAAAAATTCGCTGTAATCTTCTAAACTGATACATACACGATCACCTTTTTTTATTCCAAGACTTCGAAGCACATTCGCCGCCTTAATCACTCTTGTGCGAAGTTCTCGGTAGCTTTGCGATGTTACCTGTCCCTGATCGTCAATACAGATCAGCCTGCGATCAAGCCACTGTCCATCCTCTAATAGATAGTTGCTAAGCGTCCAGTCACAATACCTTTCTTCCAACTTTTCCACCTCCAACTATATAGATTTCATTTCCCCGTTCCTCTGGTTTCACGCCAGGTATTGCCGGCCAACCTATCGCAAGCATACTCCATACGATATGGCTTTTGGGAATTTGATATTCATTCAGCCGACTGCGAATTTCACTGTCATCACAAATCGTCATTAGTGGATTTAGCCAGACACTGCCAAGCCCAAAAGATGAAGCTGCGAGCATAATATTCTCTGCTGAGCAGGAAACATCCTGTACTCCATCTGCATTTCTCCGATCATTGGAAATCAGAATCAGCAGCGCTGGATTATCAAAACCATTCATAAGAATTCCATTTCTTTCCGCTGCAGTCTTTACAAGCTCCTTAAAGCTTTCGATTTCAGTCCTGGATGGAATCACTGTGAACCTTCTCGTTTTCAAATTTTTCCCAGAAGGTGCTGCAGCGCCACATTTCAACAGAACAGAAATCAACTCCTCCGGTACTTCTTTATCTAAAAATTTCCGAATACTTCTCCTTGTGAGTATGTTCTCCACACACTTGTTTGGAAACGAATTTTCCTCACAATACATATCTTTGAGGCTTTTTCGATCCGTCTTTCCCATGGCATTTTTAGGGATAGCAGTTATAGCAATGTATTTCTTTGGGATTTTATAATTAGGCAGTCTCCTAGATAAATAGGCACGAATTTCATCCGCATCTGCTCTGTTTTTTCCTTTATAGTAGAGTACAGGCATTTCTCCTGTCACTCCATTTTCATCCGGCACACCAATTACAGCACATTCAGATATTAGTCCGGAATCGAGAATAATATCCTCAATTTCCTTGGGAGCCACTTTTTCTCCCCCCACATTGATCATGTCATCAGCGCGCCCTATCATGTACAGATAACCATCCGAATCCTGCCATACAAGATCATTCATCACAACCCAGCCATCCCGAATAGTTTTTTCTGTATCCTTTTTGTTGCTGCAATATCCTATCATCCGCATTTCGCCACGCAATGCCAACTTACCAACGTATTGTCTTCCTGTATTGCATAATGCTTTCCCATTTTCATCTATCAAAGCAACTTCTACCGTATGGATTGGTTTACCAAGTGAAGTCAACTTATCTGTTTCTTTACTGACATTCAAAAAAATGCATCCACCAGTCTCCGATGAGCCCCAAGTATTATGAATCTCTGTATTTGAAAGCAATTTAGGAAGTTTCTTGCGCATAACTGCCGACAAAGCTCCTGCACTGAATTCTATATAGCGCAGCTGTCCGAATATTCTGCTGACTGTTTCTTCATCCGTATGTAAAAAGAAAAAATCCATCACTGTATTTACACTGATCATTCCCGTACAATGGTATCTGTCTATATTATCCGCAGTCTCCTTGATAGAAACTGCACTATTTTGCAGTACAATTGATGCACCACATAAAAATGCAGCTCTAACAACCCTCAGGGAAAAAGAATGATTCAATGGAAGCGGGACAAGAATAATATCTTCTTGCTGTATTCCAATCCCATTCTTCGTATTGTACATACTGGCACTGATTGCTGATATCGTGTGCATTGCTCCTTTCGGTTTCCCAGTAGAGCCAGTTGTAAAAATAATTTCTACAACTTCCATACCTGTCGACATTTGTGGTGTGAATGCTGCTTCTGTCATGCTCAAAGTTTCTAATTCCTGATAAGTAAATTCTATTTTGCAAATTCCACGTTTTTTTCCATTACAAATGTAAGCAGCTGCTTCTGTGACATCTTGTATATATTGTGTAATCTCCCCTTTTGCACCTCTGTCTACAGGAACAGTCACTGCACGAAGCATTTGCACCGCTAAATAAGCCACAAAATATTCTGGTCTGCTGACTGCTTCCAAAATAACTTTATCTCCCGATTGAATTCCACAATGGTTCAACACACTTGCCATTGCAGCTGCCTTATCATACAATTCTCTATAGCTAACCTGCCTGTCCTTGTAAATAACAGCTGCTTTGTCTGGAATAAGCATTTTTTTCTCATAAACCGTTTCTACCAATGCTGTCATACCTCATTATCCTCCAAGTATTCATATATACACTTTGCAAGCTTGTTAATGGTTTCATTTTCATAGATTTGATAAATATCAAAGTCTATTTGAAATTTGTTATTTATTGGTTTTGACATCAATTCAATCAATAGCGAATTACCACCCAAATAGAAGAAATCTTCATCATAATCAATGTTACCTGAAAAATTAAGCAGCTTCATCCAAAGATCTTCCAGGAATTTTTTTATCTCTTCTTCTACAGATACCTTCTCCTGCACAGGTTTTGTTTCATTTGATATTAACGCTTTTCTGTCATCCTCTGGCAAATTTACTCTCTCTGTTTCTTCCTGCAACAATTTTTTCTGGTTTGAAATTGGAATCCAATGACGGATCTTTGTAAAACTGTATCCCGGCAACGCTGTTTTCTGCATTTTCTCCTTATAAAACGGAATCCAGGAGATATCTTTTCCCATATTGTAAAAACGAACAAATAAACTCGCCATTTCCCTGGCAATAGACAATCCTGCTGTTACTACATTTCCAAGTCTCAGGCTTTTCTTTAACAAACCATTCATGCTAAAATCGACAATCAGCAATTCTTCTGTCTGCGCCAATTGTTCCAGTTTTACAAATACGTTTCCATAATCTTCATCCTGCTTCTCAAATGACATTTTCTTTAATGTCTCTCGATCCAACTCTCCGGAAATGTATTTTATAATTTCTTTTCCACATTCATCTGCCAGTACATAATCAGGACAAAGTCCGCATTCCGTTAAATATCTAAAAAATGTACATTTAAAATTAACATCCAAATCATCCAATTCATGTTCAACACAATCTTTCAGTCCAGGAAACAGGCTTTCATAATCCTCATACCTCAAAGATTTCGTTTCATCATATCCGGTATGTTTTAAAACAAATACCAATTTAGCCGGAACCTCTCTGTGTGCAGGTCGAATCATTTGCAGCTTTTCTATCATATCCAGCCTATCTTCACAGCAGAACATCCTTCGATAAGAATAATCATCTCTTCCTGTATTCATTGTGTAAGAAACTTCTTGATATCTGGCATCTGAGTTCAAAAGAAAATCCGCCAAATCCTCACAGTTTTGGTAAAAAGCATCTTCTGTTGCTGCTGATATTTTCAACAGACATGGTCCCCCACAATCCGGATATTTTTGTGAAATATAGTTTTCAACCACAATATGCGCATTTGCACCTCCGATTCCGAAGGCATCAATTGCTGCCATTCTTTTTTCATCTTTGCCAAAATAATGTACTTCTTTTAATGGCAATAAATTTACGGACTCAAAAGGAATCAATGCATTCGGACACATAAAATTGGCCATTGGATACGCTTCGTGGTAGTAGAATCCAAGGAGTACTTTGTATAATCCCGCAATTCCAGATGCCTCATACAGATGTCCAATATTTGTTTTTACCGAACTCAGATAGATTTTTTTCTTATCAAGTCCTTGCCTTTGCAGATTTGCAATCAATTTTTCTGCTTCCACTGAATCTCCGATTTTGTTACCGATTCCATGGGCTTCTATTTCAGTCAGATTCGATATATCCACATTGTTCCAGGTATCACTAATAACCTCTTCCTGGGCCTTTGGACTCGGCATTGTCAGCTTGCTGCACCTTCCTCCATCACCATTAATTGCACCAGCATCTATGACGCCGTAAATGAAATCCTTGTCCTCTAATGCATCTTCGAGACGTTTCAATACAACAAATGCGCCACCCTCTCCTGCACTGGTTCCATCTGCACTTTCATCAAATGCTTTGCTTCGAAATTGTGGAGACAAAAGTCCCATTGTTTTATATTTATGTTTTCCACCCTCTTGAACATCTGTTATAAGAGATATACCTCCAACCAACGCATAATCAAGTTCACCGATTGTAAGTTTCGTGCATGCCTCATGAATAGCGACCAGAGAAGATGAGCATCCGGAATCATAGTTCATGTTAATTCCCCTGGCATCCAAAAAATAAGCAATTCTCGCACTGATCATCATTTTCATTGTTCCTAACACCGCCATAGAATTACTGTTCATTCCATCATGGTTATAAGAAATATCTGAACACGAAACAAGTACTCCACATTTTTTCCCTCGAAATTGTTCTAACGAATATCCGGCATTCAATACCGCATCTGCTGCAAGTTCCAATCCAAGTCTCTGTTCTGGGCACATAAAATCTGCCTCTTTCGATGGAATAGAAAAGAAAGAATGATCAAAACAATCAATATCTTTTAATTCCCCAATCTGCATTGCAATTTTGTCTTGTGGAAGACCTAAAAGTTCCTTTCTCTTATCAGATAATTCTGCAATATCGTCTTTTCCACTTTTTAACAGTTTTCTCAATTCCATAAAAGTTCGAGTTCCGGCGAACCTCCCGCTCATTCCTATAACCGCTATTTTGTCATAAAGCACCGTCTTCTCTCCTCTCCAACCCTTTAAATATCAAGTATTGTCATTGTCTTCTTTGTTCTCATAACCTCTAACATCGCATTCAGTATTTCTTCTCTGCTTTCTTCAAATGTAAAGTGATTTCCTTCGACCGTTACCATTTTTAAAGGTTTATCACAGTAACTATTCCATCCCGTAAGATCTTCCATAGTAGTTAAAGAATCATGTTCACCTCGCAGCGCCATGCATGTGCAGGGTAGCATACATTTTTCTCTTTTTTCTGCTGTATACTGCAACAACATTTTCTGGTCATACTCAAAAACCATCAGCGCATCATTTGCAAATGCAACAATGCGTTCTAACTCACTTTCACACTCCAGACCTTGAACTTTTTGCTTTTTAAAAACCTCTATAGGGACTGGACTCAGTTTTCCGGTTGTTCGAAAATCATCAAAAACCTTCTCTGTAAATATTTTTGTAACTAAATCTAAATTTTTAGTGTCACAGAACAATTGCTCTGGAAAATAACGCACAAACATCCTGGATACTTCATCTCGAAAAGATTCGTTAGAAAAAACAGGTTCTGCAATTTTAGCATTATCAGGTGCACCAATCGAACTAATAAAGAAATAATCCGGCATTTTTCCTCCATTTTTCTTGAGCTTGCGAATCATTTCATATGCTACAATTGCTCCAAAACAATATCCATATAATGCATAACCTTCGCCCTCCTGAACCTGAATGGATATTTTCTTCAGAAGGACATCTACCAATTGATCTATCGTATCAACCGGCTCATCTTTTTTTCGTATTCCCCGTCCGGGAATTTCCAATAGACAAGGTGTAATCTCTTCATTGTTCCGTAGTTGCTTTACCCACGGCAAAAACATAACTGAAGACGCACCAGCTCCAGGTATACAGAATAATTTCATATTTTATAAACCTCCATTTTTATCTGCTTTAACATACTTTTCATATTTGTTTTACTTCTCTATAAATACGGATAAAAATCCATATATAAGTCCGTAAGTGTCAGCTCACGGATTAAAACCGGCTCTTCAGAACAGCAGCTGTAACAAACATCACCTCTACAGTTCCATATAAACTTGCAACCATTTCGTACAGCATTTCCAGCCTCCCCTTTGCAATCAGAAAAGTCATAGGTTGACAAATCGTTCATAATTCCAGTTCCCATATATTTCAAATAACTCTCTTTTAGAGTCCAGTATTTTGTAAATGCTGCTACCTCATTTTTTTTTAATATTCCGGCTCTCTCATTTCTGTGCAAACAACGTTGGAACAGTTGTCTGGAATCAGTAATAGTTTCCTGAATATCACATCCAATCTCTTTGTCAGATACAGCACAACAAACTCCCTTTTTGCAATGTGACCAGTTAAAATAAGGAAAATTCCGATCTTTGAAAAAGGGTTTGCCAAATTGTGTACAGGTAATCAAAGGCATATTTTTTATAGCAAACTCATGTTTTAGTGCATATTTCAACAAACAATAGACAAGGATGCAATTTTGTCTGTCCTTTTCATATTTATAGAAATCTGCTTTTTTTGCCCGTTCTTTCGGAAGCATACGATAAAGATTTATACACCATTCCTTTTTCATCTGCTCATCTGTAAACAGAAGAAACAAAATAGAACTTTTTTCATCTGTAATCACATTTTTCTCCTTCTTTTTATAAATGCTGTTTACGATGTGTATTATATTATTTTTCCATAGGTTAGCTTTAACTAACCTATGGTTAGTTAAAGCTAACTGTATTATAGTATACTCCACTCTTTTCTTTTTTGCAAACTTTTTTTCAAATAGATAAATGATTTCAGAATAGCTAAACTTGATGTTTTGAAATTTAAGAGGAACTGTCATCCATATTGGTAAACACTATTGCAAACTGAGTAAATCTCAACACTTTTTTCCAGATTCTATAGTATTTTCGGGTAAAGAAAAACCCCAGAAACACAAGGTTTCTGGGGTCAGAGTGCAGACAAAGTCTCGAATGCAATAGCATTCGGGGCTTTTCTTTTTTCTGAATCTTTCCACAAGCCCTTAATCATAAACGCTTTTTACGAACAAAAAAGTACGCATCGTCCATAATTCTTTTTTATTACTTAAACAACTTTCATGGTAAAATATAAGTAGGAAAGGTGGTGCTTTTTATGATGACGAGAGATGCAGACAAAAAAAGAGAACAAATGATGATGTTTAGTATGGATGACATGGTTCCTGAAAGCCATATGCTGAGAAAAATTGACAAAGCAATTGATTGGTCATTTATTTATGATTTAGTTGAAGATAGATATTGTCCTGATAATGGTAGACCTAGTATGGATCCAGTAATGCTTATAAAGATTCCTTTTATACAATACCTTTATGGAATAAAAAGTATGCGCCAAACTATGAAAGAAATAGAAGTTAACGTTGCATATCGATGGTTTTTAGGATTAGATATGTATGACTCAGTTACACATTTTTCTACATTTGGTAAAAACTATACACGTCGTTTTAAAGATACAGATTTATTTGAACAAATCTTTGGACATATATTAGAGCAGTGTATGAAATATAAGCTTGTTGATACATCAACCATTTTTGTAGATGCTACACATGTTAAAGCTGCAGCTAATAGCAAAAAAATACGAAAACGAATTGCAGCGCAAGAAGCACTCTGGTATGAAGAAGATTTACAAAAAGAAATCAATGCAGATCGCGAACGTCATGGAAAAAAGCCATTCAAAAACAAAGACGATGATAATCCAACTCCTACATCATCAGGTGGAGGTTTAGTAGATAGCGATGATAAAAACATATCTGAAAATGATAAAAATGGGAGAACCCAAAAAGCAAGTGTTACTGATCCAGAAAGTGGTTGGTTTCACAAAGGTGAACATAAACATGTTTTTGCATACTGCATAGAATCCGCTTGTGATAAACATGGATGGATTATTGATTATTCCGTTCATCCTGGAAACGAACACGACAGTAGAACTTTTAAAACTTTATATGACAAGATTAAACTTCATAATCCAAAAATGATTGTTGCAGATGCCGGATATAAAACGCCTGCAATAGCCCATTTACTTTTAGAAGATGGAATACAACCATTATTCCCTTACAAACGTCCAATGACAAAAGATGGTTTCTTCAAAAAATATGAATACACATATGATGAATACTATGATTGTTATGTTTGTCCAAATGGAAAAGTTTTAAACTACTCAACAACAAACAGGGATGGTTATAGAGAATATAAAAGTAATGGATATCAATGTGAGACATGTCCTTAATTTAATTTATATTTAGTGACAATCTAACTCTGCCCTTAACTCATACCTCCATTATGAAGCTGCTTCATATTCACACGGTTCTGGAAGTACAGGTACGGTAAAGAGTTCAATAGGAACACCAAGTGAAGTGTTGATGCAAACAGTTACATAAGTTCCTCTTTAGGTGCTCGAATATCACTCTCATACTGAGCAATCTGGACGTCAGCACCGCTTTCTGGAAATCCAACAGCAATACCGAGTTCTTTCTGGGTAAGATTATTTTTCTGCCTTAAGTGTTTTAATTTTCTTCCAAATGTAATTATCCAAATGCTCCTGCTTTTCGTTCTTTGCCAAGATCCAGAACAAAGTCTGCAATCAAGACTGGTGTGATTACCAGTTAACCGATACGTGTATCTTTATGAATAGTTTGAGAAGATGCACTTACGTTGCTGATGATGGCATGAATTTCTCCACGATATCCGGAATCGATAGGCGGAAGTTCACAGACTAAGCCTTTTGTTGCCATGCTGCTTCTTGGAAAAACATAACCGACATACCCATCCGGAAGTATGAGTCCAAATCCTAATGGGATTCTTGCAATCTCTCCCGGCTTTAATGTGCAGTCATAAGGCATATATACGTCAGCTCCGGCATCGTTTTCATGAGGGCGGTAGGGATAATGATCTTTCTCTACTTCAAAGTCGATCAATTTAATCTTCATAAATAGCTTTCTTCCTTTCTACGAGCAGACGATATCTGCTCTCATTATTTCTAATGGAGTCAAGTCTTTCGGAATAGGAATTCCACAGGACATCGGACCTTCTTCACAACATCCCTTCTGACAGAAGTACCGGTCAGTTTTGGTGAAAATAACACCGGATCTAATTCATATAGTTTCTGCCAGATATCTAACATTACAATTCTTGTTTCGTCGGTATTCCTCCTACAGATACGCTGTCTAATCATATGTTTCCTTTCATAAGGAGTAGCACAGATGATCAGAATATTTCTCAAAGCATGAGGAAGAGCATAACCGGCAGAGTTATGATGAAATCCCATAGAACACAATTCCTGATAACATCTGAGATCCGATAAACAACTTTTCAGATAGAGATCAATGTAGCTCTGATCGGAGAAAGGAATATCATAGGGAACTGCAAATGCGGCTTTCTCTGAATAGTTGCTATACTGTAGCGAGGCACTCATGAATTTTACTTCATTCTGATGAAGAGTAATCTGTGCAAGAAAACGTCTGCTTGCCCCTACAATCGCAACGGTAATCACCGTAAATTTTTGTACAGTCGGATGGGGAAGACTGGCGATCCGGTCAACAGTTTTGTCCGTAAAGGATTTCTGATAAAGTGCCATAAGATCATCCATGTTTTGAATGGAGTGCCCTTGTTGAGTAAGCCTTGCCGCGAATACCATGTTCTGAGCTGCTTCCTGGATGGTATAACTATTTAAAATTTTTGTTTCAATGTGATTCATAGGCTTGTTCCTCCTTTATCAATGCTTTCAGCAAAATGAGATAGTTGATGCAGTCTGTGATCTTCTCCTCCCATTGTTCTAAGTCAAACTGGAGCAGAGAAGAGTAGCACATATCATACAGAGATACGACATGCTTCGACATCATTCCGGCAAGAGCAGCTTTTGGTGTACATCCCTGCAAGGAAGCAGCGATTTTAAATGCACTCAGGCGGTCAATGCGACCTCCGGTGTATTCTTTCCTCTTGTGTGCCAGAACATCGGCACATTTTCGATACTGTTGTTCAAGAACAACATTAAATTCATTTTGTGTCATATTGTAATTCCTCCTTCGTAACATAATTTATAATTCGGGTTCCTGTGCCTTTTGTTTTTTGGGAACCTGATTGTGGAGAATTGCTTCCACATTTTGGTTTACGGTTTTCAAATCTTGTGTCAGATCCTTTAGGGATTGAAGAGATGATTTTTGCTGATTAATCTGTCCCTGTAAGCTGGCTTTATGTTCTTTTAATAATTTGATAGAGAGCATTTTCCCATCTGGATAAAAAGATTTCAGCCAGTCACGGGCTTCTTCATATGCCTGAATTTCAGCAGAGTGTTCCTTTCGGAATCTGCCTTTGCTATTTGCTTTTAAAAATTCAGTATAAATTGACTTGTGTGCAAAATATTGTCCGGAGTAATGAATCTGACGATTGATGTTTTTCAAATCCTCGTTCATTTCCATAAGCTGATTAGTTGCCTGCTCTAACTGTTTTTGATTTTTGGAAAAGGCATCTTTTAACTCGGTTTGGGAATTGTATCCGTGTTCCTGCACATAGATAATGGTATTTGCCATTTCCTGGAGGTTGGGTATCTTTACCTGATGCGCATATCCAGGACTTTGCATTGCTTTTACATTTTTTTGCAGATCTACTACCAACCGTAAATGCGATCTGACATAAAGAATGGTCATCGGATCTTTTCGTAAGAAGAACTGTTCCAAATGTTCTTTCCCATATTGGGTTCCGAGTGCTTTTTCTGTTATTCGTTTGTTTCGATCTGGATGGAGATAGCGATATCTTCCTCTTTCTTCAATGACAGAAATCTGATATTTTTCAAAAAGCAGTGATTGGAATTCCTGAAAGTTTTTGGAAGATAAGCTGCATTCTTCGATAACATTTCTGAGTTCTTGTTTCTGCGTTTGAAATGTAGTGGAAGTTGGTTTTAATCCATCAGCAATGATTTTTTTATTTATCTCTTCTAATTTTTTCTGTCCGGATTTTTGAGCCATATATTCCGCCTGTGTCACTTTCATTTCAGCCGGAGAGAGAAGATCAATTTGATGAAGGCCTTCCTGGATGCACATTTCCGTAAGCTCCTTTTTGAAATAATTCAGAAATCTATTTGTGGATCGGTGCTTGTATCCGGCAATTTCTTCATGGGGCTTATTCATGTAGCTTTGTCTTTTGACAGCTTCCTTACGGACGCTGTTGATTACAATATGTGTATGAATATTGCCGGAACCATTGTGACCATCGGTATGCGTTACGATAAGAGCCTGATATCCGGGAAATATTTTTTTTGCAAGTTCCATACATAGTTCATGAGCTTTTTTCCCAGTCAGCCCACATTCCGATGTATCATTCGGATCAAAGCTGATGATATAATGGTGGCTTTTGATTTCAGAAGATTTTTTGTTTTTATGAAATTTTGCATTAGTTAAACTACATTCCTTATCAAAAGACATTGGATCACAGTTGAGACCATCCATATAGAATTCATCTCTTAAAATACTTCGTCCCATCTCGTCTTTTATCTTTTTCCCGGTACTCTCATCATGTTGAAAAAGCAGATAATCAATGGCATCCGAATAGTTGGCATTTCTGCTTTTAATGTGTTTTAGTATTGCCATGAAAATCACCTGCCATTTCTAACACCTTTTTTCTTAAAAGGAAGAGATCAGAGATACATTGATGGATTTCATTTTCCATTGCCTGGGAATGTATTCCACCGGTATTAAAATACTTGGCGATCTGATTCAGATTGGAACCAATCTTGCCGTATTGTCCGACCAGCTCCCGTAGCAATTTCATGTCTGCAACAATTTCTACATTGTTGTAAATTTTCTTTTCAGTTAGAAGCCTTCGCAAATATTCGGAACGAGTTGTACCTAAAGAAGCACAAGCCTGATCCAATATGGTTATCTCCGTATCTGATAGCCGCACAGCAACAAAATTAGGATGTGATAATTCAGTCTGCTTTCGTTTTTTCATGTTCCTCCTTTCCTTTGATTTTTCCATCATGCAGTGATGCCACTAATTAAGATATCGGCTGTCCCTTCCGATATAGAAATTAGTGATGCGTACACCTTTAGGTGGAAGCTAATAGACGTAAAAAACGTCTAAATCTTCGAGGGTATGGGGAAACGAAATCCCCAGCAAGATGAAAACCCATAAGGTTAACGGAAGCAGAAATGCTATAACGTTAAACATGAGTGGATCTTGCTCTTGAAAGATTAACCCTCTCATATATCAGAACGCAGAAGGGGTATTTTACAAACAAATCTGTGAAAAAATTTATTTTGTATGATTTTATGGAATTGTAGGAGTAGGGTTTTTATAGTAAAATATTAAGGAAATCAAATGACATAAGAAACATAGTGTAAGAATTACAGTGGAAATGAATAATCCAGCAGCCCACCCTTCTATTCGAGAAGAACGGGATAATATGCCAGATTATGATACAATTTTTGTATTGTAAGGGACTTTGATAGCATTGCCATTAAGAAAAAGATAAATGTAATTTTTTAGAGGTGATTATAGAATGAAAGCAGATGAATTTAAAAAAATTCTAGATAGAGGAGAAACGGATACTGTTGAATTTAAGTCTTGGATTAAGGCGAGGAATCAAAAAGAAATTATTTCTCTTGCTGTGGATGAGTTAATTGCTTTTGCCAATTGTAAAGGCGGGACGGTTTATTTTGGTGTAGAAGATAATCCTATTGAAGTCACAGGATGTGATAAAAATTATGATAGTCAACGAATTATAGAAGGAATTTATGATAAGACACGACCATCATTATTTACAGAAATAGAAGATTTTGAATATGATGGAAAATTGATTATTGCAATTTCTGTTAAATCAGACGGAAAAACATATACAACTACAGATGGAAGATGTTTAAAACGTTTAGGAAAGAATTCAAAACCACTGTATCCAGATGAATTAAGTAATGTATATTCATCTATTCATAATCCGGATTTTTCGGGAAGAATTATAAGTGAAAGTACACTTGAGGATGTAAATAAACTTGAGGTTTATAGATTGAAAGAAAAACTTAGAGTTAGAGATCCTAAATCAACCCTTCCAGATTTAGAAGATAATGAATTTTTAAGGGATTTACAGTTGACGAAGCTTGATGGAGATGTAGAACGACTTACAGTTGCAGGTTTATTATTTGTAGGAAAGGAATCATCAATTCAAATGATGTTGCCGCAAGCAGAAGTTATTTATTTACATTATTCTGCTAATAATTTAGAAGAATACGATGCAAGGTTGGATTTAAAAACATCATTGATAAATATTATAGATAAACTAACAGAAAGAATTCAGACATATGGTAGAATACAAAATATCCAAATCGGTTTATTTAGATTAGAAATAGAAGAATTTCCAGAAAGAGTATTTCAAGAAGCATTGTTGAATGCTTTGTCACATAGAGATTATCAAAGCAATGCTGCTATATATGTAAAGCACTATCCGGATAGAATCGTTATTGAAAATCCTGGTGGCTTTCTAGATGGGATTACAGAGAAAAATATTATTACACATCCATCTGTTCCGAGAAATAAGCTAATTGCTGAAACCTTGCAAAATTTAAAATATGTACAGAGAACAGGACAAGGTGTAGATATTATGTTTAAAGATATGGTTTCTTTAGGTAAGCCATATCCACGATATAAGTCCTTTAATGATGCAGTTTCTTTAACGATATATAATGCAATTGATAATACAGAATTTGTCAAGTTTATTGTCGAAATACAAGAACAAAATAGTGAAATAATGTCATTGGCGGAGATGATGATATTGAGAGATTTAATGGATAATCGTAAAGAATCATTATCGGTTTTAGCGAATACAGTTCAGAAATCATTAGAAGAAACAAAAAAATCATGCAATAAATTAATCGCAAATGGACTGATTGAGGTTGTTGGAAAAGCGTATATGTTAACAGCTAAAGTGTATGCAGTACTGAAATCTGATATTGAATATACAAGAGATAAAACGATACAGTATATTAAAGCTAAAAATATGATTATCGATTATTTAGAAATGGAGAGCAATGATAAGATAACTTCTGCTAAAATCCAAGAAATGTGTGGATTTACCAAGCAACAAGCAAGAAGTACTATTGATAAAATGAGGAAAGAAGGGATATTGGATATTAGTAAACACGGTAAATATTCATATTATGTGAAGATTTAACATTACGAGTTTTCTTACGAGTTATATTAAAAAAACTCGCAAGAAAACTCGCAAGAAAAATTATAAACTGCAGAAATGCTTGTAAATACTGGGATTACGGACTTTTTTATACGAGTTTTTCTGCGAGTTAACTAGTAAAAAACTCGCAAGAGATACCAATTTACTCACATTAAAAGCATTTTGTGGGTTAACTGCTGAATTTAGATATTCGAAAAAAATTAAAAGAATGTTTGTAAAAACCTTCTTTTACGTTCTGATATATAGAAGGAGAAATATTTCCTTCATAATATTTGAATGAAAGAGGGCTTTTATATGTCAGAAAAAAGATGTTACACCGTAAAAGAAATTCAGGAGATATTAGATGTAAGCCGCCCAACGGTATATGCATTGCTGAAGAAAAAAGAATTTCGTTGGATCCAGCTTGATGGAGGAAAGTATAGAATTTCAAAAAAGAGCTTTGATGATTGGCTTGATAATCAGACGGAGTAAAAAATCTGGGATGTTGATTTGGATGAAAAGTCTGAATCGACATCCTAATTTTTTATTTGAAGATGATGTATGATGCAGATGGAAGGGAGAGATTATCAAATGAAAGAGAATGTAATAGAAGAAAAAACAATCGAAGATGTACTTTTTGACATAGAAGAACATAGTCAATATAAGAGACTTCCACCAAAAGAAAAAACTTGGATGACAGTACCAGAAATGGGAAATTTATTAGGATTAAAGAAGACGGATCGATATTGGTTAGTTCATAAAAATTTTTTTGAGTGTAAAGAAATAGCTGGTCAGATGAGAGTAAATATTGAAAGCTTTGAAAATTGGTACGCAAATCAAGTGAAGTATCGCAAGGTGACAGGCGAAGAGCCAGGGAAGATTCTAAAAAAATGGTCATATTCTGTAACGGATATCTCTGAACTATTGGATATTACAACAAGTAGTGTCTATGAACTGATTAAAAGAGAAGGAATTAGAACTGTAACGGTAGATTATTGGATCAGAATTCCTAAAAAAGATTTCAAGAAGTGGTATGAAGGTCAATCAAAGTACCGAACAAGAGAAGACAAGAAAAAAGATCAGGAGCTTGAAAATGCAACAATCACCATGCCGGAAATGGCAAGGTTATTAGGTATTGAAAGACAACAGGTTTATAACATTTTAAATCAATCTAAATACAGTCATTTTTTTGAAAGTATCGTAATTGCTGAGAAAAAAAGAATTACAAAAGAAAGCTTTCAAAAGTTTTTAGAAGGGCAAGATTATTACAAGCTTGATCCGTCAAATGAGTATGAGGAACTGGTAGCGGAAGAGAAAGCAAAAGTGGGAAACATATGAAACCAGTATAGAGGCAAAAAAAAGAAAAAGAGAAATTGAATATAAACAAGAAATGAGTTCTCTTGTTGTAAGAAAGTGCAATACCTTATCCGATCTTCTTACAGAGTATGTTGCTTTGTATGGTAAGGAAAATTGGGCATTATCTACATATGAAGGTAATGTTGAATTAATCAGAAACTATATTGAGCCATTAATCGGATCCGTAAAGCTGTCAGAAATAAATACAAGATTTATAGAGAAATTTTATCAGAGATTGTTGCAGACAAAAGCTGTCTCCAATCCTATCAAAGGGAACAAAAGAGAAGAATACATTACAGCTTCTACTGTTAGAAACATTCACAAATTACTCCGTAATTGTTTTGAACAGGCAATAAAGTGGGAAATGATAGAAAAAATCCTTGTACATACGCAACAGTTCCAAAGCATAAATCACAAAAAAGGAAAATTTGGACAGCAGATACATTAATGTATGCGATGGAAGTATGTGAAGACACCAGACTGAAATTGGCAATTAATCTATCTTTTTCATGTTCATTACGATTAGGCGAATTGCTTGGATTAACATGGGATTGTGTAGATATAACACCTGAAGCTATTGAAGAGAACAGGGCCTTTGTTTATATTAACAAAGAAGCGCAGCGTGTAAAAAAGAGTCTTTAAAAGATCTTGATGGTAAAGATGTACTTCTTGTATTTCCATCTCTACATAAGAAAAATACAACAGTTATGATCTTAAAAACACCTAAGACAGAAAGTAGTGTTCGCAAAGTGTTTCTTCCAAAGAGTGTTGCAAATATGTTAGTTCAATGGAAGGCAGAGCAAGAAGAAGCAAAAAGCATATTAGGAGAAGAGTATATAGATTATAATTTAGTGATGGCCACTACATTTGGAAATCCAATAGGAGAAGGGGCAATTCGCAGTCAGCTGAAAAAGTTGATTGAAGATTATAATTTGCCTCCTGTTGTATTTCATAGTTTCCGACACAGTAGTGTAACCTATAAATTAAAATTAAATGGTGGAGATATCAAAGCAGTTCAGGGAGATTCAGGTCATTCACAGGTTGATATGGTAACAGAGGTATATTCACATATCATAGATGAGGATCGACAGAGAAACGCAGAATTATTTGAAGAAGCATTTTATGAAAAGAAAAATTTAGATCCTAAAATACATTCTGAAACAGATATAAAAACAATGGCAGTTCCGGATGATGTTGATGCAGAATTACTTGCAAAAGTATTAGCCAATCCAGAGATGAAAGCATTGTTGGCTTCATTGGCGAAAGCAATCAAGTAATAAAAAATAGTGAAAAAATAGTGTAAATTTAGTGGAAAAACAGTTTATAAAACGATATAATATATAGATAAAAAGGAGGTGGAAAATATGATTAAAGTTACACTAACAAATGAAATTTTAAAAAGGATGTCGGAAATAGATGAAAAGCGTTTTTCTCTCAGCACGATAGAAATACCACCTGTTACAAAAAATAGACTTAGAAAAAATTCTAAGAAAAAGAGTTCTTATGCTTCTAATAAGATTGAAGGAAATCCATTGACTGAAAAACAGGCAAATGAAGCTATTGAAAGTGATCCGCACAAACATTTTTTAAAACCAGAGCAAGAGGTTCGTAATTATTATCTAGCTTTAAATCTTTTAGAAGAAAAGTTGAAAAAGAAAGAACACTTTTCAAAAGAAATGATTCTGGAAGTGCAGGCAATGGTCGAAAAAGGTGCTTCAAAAGAAAAGATAGGATTAAGAGGTCCTATGCCACCAGGGATGTTATTTGCAGTATATGATTCAGAAACAGGAGCAGCAGAATATGTTCCACCAGAGTATATAGATATACCAGACTTGTTGGATGAACTTGTGGAATATGTAAATACTACAGATGACCACCCGCTGATTATTGCTGCTGTAGTTCATTATCAATTGGTTACTATTCATCCTTTTGAAGATGGAAATGGGAGAACAGCTAGGCTAATGTCAGGATATATTCTTGATTATTATGGCTATGGTTTTAATGGAATAGGTTCATTGGAAGAATATTTTGCTTATGATCCAGATGAGTATTATGCATCGCTACAAATGGGATTACCTGCCCTATATTATTCAGGGAGAGAGAATCCCCCGCATCCAGAAATTTGGATCAATTATTTTTTAAGAATGGTGGAATTGTATTCAAAAAAGGTATACGAGTTATCCAAAGAATCCGAGAACGATGAACTAGATGGAAGTCTGTCTTATTTAAATGCAAAAGAAAAGGAATTCTTAGCATTTCTATTAAAAAAGCGATTATACGAGTTTACACCAATTGAGGTAAGCAAAATAATTGGAGTAACAAATAAAACGATTATTAATAGATGTGTAAAGCTCGTAAATAACGGGTTTTTGATTCCAATCATTGTTAAGACAAGAGTTAGATCCTATCAGTTAAGTAACTTCTCAAGAATAAATGAGAAAAAGATTTTGAAAAAATTATCGTAGCCCATAGAAAAAACATTGGTCTAATAAACTTACATTATCAGTAGTCAAAACACTGTAGACAGCCAGTCTCAAGTGCGATATTATATATGTAAATAAATCAGTTCAATTTTATATAGTTTATCATTCTCGAAGGTTTGGAGGATGGTAGCCATGTTCTTCAGAATTGAAGTGACAATAAGGTGTCACCCGAGTATTAGCTGCAGCAAATAATTAGCTAATATTCTATACTTATCTAAGGCATACATGTGGGGTACAGAAATTGACTGAATTGAACTCGGAAGTGGAAATAACCCTTGAGAATAATGGGTTTATAATGATAGTTCTTGACTGGAATTGACAGAACCTACTCGCTCTCCTAAGACTCAATTATAGGCTCGATTCCTATACGAGACGGTTAGTAAAAAGCGTTCGATTATTAGCAGAAATGCA
>JAHHTS010000168.1 GCA_020024475.1 Oscillospiraceae bacterium | reverse complement strand
GCATCCTTTTGAGCTTCCTTTTCTTCTTGTTTTTTCATTTGATATTCAAAAGCAAGTCGAAGTTCCTTTACTTTTAAATCAAGATAGGAAGAGTTAATTGAAATAGTCATAATAGCTCCAAGTTTTGAAATAGCTTCAGAAGATTTATATATTTTATTAAGAGAAGCATCAAAATTAGTGTATTTAACTTTTGATATAAGTTCGTCGCATTCTGTGTTAAATGCACGCAAAAGTAATTTCTGAGTATCTGATACCATTTTCTTACCTTTTGAAGAACTGCCATTAACTTGCCAGTCAGTATTGCCAGATACAGCTTTCTTTTCTTTTATAAGAGTCTTTTGTTCTGAACGAATTTGTGCAAGCTTTTCTTTGTAATCAAGAGAATTAGCAAAATCATATTGAGGTTTATATAAGCCAAATTCTTGTACCAAAATTTCATCGTCTAACCAGATTATTTTTGATTTCTTTTCTGAAATAGTATTATCTAATTTAAGGATTTCATTTTGCCTTTTAGAAATAGTATTTTCGATTTCAGAAACCTTATCTTCATGATCGCGAATAGAACATTCTAATTCTCTAACTTTATTTTGGAGAGAAAAAGCATCTTGTAATTCTGGTGTCATAAGGTTCTGTAAGTCATCAAACTTTTGTTGAAGACTTTCTAATTCAGACTTATATTGTTTCCCTTTAAATATGTCTGTGAATCCCATGTTGATTCCTCCTCATTTGTTTATATTTTTAATGCCAACTCATACGAATTCATTTATGAGCAAAACACTCGATTAGATCAGCAGAACATTTTCTGTCATAATCTCCATTTTCGATATGTTTCAACTCATGTCTATATGCTTCAATCTGCCGTTCATGGTTCAATCGTGCATTAATAACAATAGTATAACTCAAATCAGTATTTGCTACTGTGTATGCACGTATTGTTCCTGGCAGATCCAGTAAAAGGGTATTAACACCCAGTATCATCAGTACCACCTCTCATGCGGTCTATCATTTGTTTTACAAATTCGATATCTTCCTTTTTAACTTTTCTGGAAGCATCAAAAAGAACTTTATATTCCGGATTTTCAAATAAGAACTCTGCTAGGTCACGAGCATCATTATCCAAATAATAATTTTCAGAAGTAGAATCGTCTTCCCAACCCATGAGATATGCAGAACTGGTATTGAGAGCGTTTGCTAAAATTTCTAGTTTATCCATAGGCATATTTTTTATAAAGCCAGTTTCGTATCTTTGTAAAGTAGATTTGCTTAAACCTGTTCTATCAGCTAAATCCTGATAAGATAGATTTAATTCAAGTCTTCTATCTTTTATCCTGGTCATAATTTCATTCATTTTAGAGCTTAAAAGTTCTTTGTCCATATTTATACCTCCATACTTATAGTATAAACTTTTTTTTCATATTTGCAACAAAAATAATAAAAAAAGCAAAAAAGTGTTGCATATATGGGTTGACAAGAAAATAACTTAGGTGTAACATACAAATATCCCAAATATGCAACATATGGAGGTGAGATAATGTCATTTAATAAATTAAAAGGGAAAATGGTAGAGAAAGAAATGTCACAAGAAAAACTTGCAAAAGAATTAGGGATAACAGTCCAAACGCTAAATTCTAAGCTTAATAGCAGAACTCAATTTACACTTGCTGAGGTAGTGCGTATTACAGATATTTTAGAAATAAGTGATCCGAAGGAAATTTTTTTTGATTCAAACATCCCAAATATGCAACAATAAGAATAGCAAAAAACTGATGAAAGCGTCATTTTCACCAGTTTTTACTCCAATTTGTTTACCCTATATATTTTGCAGGTTTTCACCACTATAGATGACGCCTACAGTTTCTATCAAATATTTTGTCACTTTTGCAGTTTTGGTTCTGCAGTATGCCTAATCGTTGACAAATTATAAGGAGAAAATTGTATGGTGCGGTAGGAAAGCAGGTACCGACTGAAGCATTTTTATACGTGAGCAAACACTCTAACGCCATGCATATCTTCTACCTTTATACCCCAGTTTTACGTGTCTTGGGTTCACGATGGGCGTCCTTATATTAAGGGAACAGGCAAAGTTAAACATTGGGTCAAAAAGACCAACCCCTTTCTCTGCCTTTTTGGCATAAAAAATTTTAACATAATATGAAAATATATTCAAGAATATTGGAGGAAAACAAATGTATATGCAGTGATTACAAATACATATAATACGTGTCTTTTAATTATATGTAGAAAAGGATATGAAGGAAAAAGTCAAACAGGAGGTAGAGATGGAAAAGAAATTTATGACAGAACAGGAAAATAAATTATGGGAAGGAGTGGAATAGATGGGAAACATATTACTAATTTCAGCAGTTTGGATTGTAGCAGTTATTTGCTATTTAATCATGAAAAAGATACAGCCAGAGAGTTCGAAGCTGTATCTAGTATATGTTTTGATTATTTGTGCATTGGTCACAACTGTTGGAGCCATTCGCTTATTGCAGATTTAAGATTTTCAAGCAAAACAGTAGCATCTTCAAAAGAACGGCAGGAAATATAACGAATTCTCCTTTCAATTCATGTGATATTAGAAAATGCTTATAAAAACAGTATAGGAGAAAAGAGGAAGAAAAGCAAATAGGAGGAAAAGATGGAGAAAGAATTAATTATATGTGTTGTTTTCGTATTGTTTGTGATGTCTGTGATATGTTCGATAATTATCAAAAGACATCCAGAAACGGATGTCTCTATTATAATTTTGTACATATATGTTGTTTTTCAAATTTTATACAATTTAAGAACTTATGTATTCAAATGAAACGTAGAAAAATAAAAGAACATAGCAAGCGATTACAAATTTAGGGAATATTAAAGCAATAATTAGTGTACAAAAAAGAACGCTAGGTAGTGTAATCCAAATACAAGCCAAAAGCATAGAAGTTTTGTTTTTAAACTGTCTATTATTGATGCGATAAGAAATGCTCCTTATAGGCATGTGAGAGAGTTTACATAGTTTGTCATATTCTTTGGATATGTATTTGCATGTCAGAAACCAATCATTATTCTTATTGCTTTTATCAAATTTGTCTGATTTTGAAAGTCGTTTAATAATTTGACGAAGTGTTGGATTAATAAAAAGAGAATAGTCTTTTTCAATCGAATTATATTTTTCGATAAATGATGAAATTTCTTGATAGGAAACAGACTTATATAGGAATGGTTCAATTGTAATAAAAAGAGGGTGATACACAGCTTCTAAACGTTCTCTTGCAGCAGAAGAACGATTAGAATTGCGGCTGATTAATATAGTCAATATACCTATTGTGAGGGTGACGGATGGTTGAAGCAGAACATCAATTATGGATACTAAATTAAGCATAAAATCATTCCTTTCATAATTTGTTATTTAAAGATTATCAGAGTATGAAGGAAAAAGTCAAATATAAGGAGGTGGCAATATGAATGCTATGTTAGAACTTTCTGCAAAAGCAGCACCAGTAGATTATAAAAGAGCAAAAGAGATTTTTAGAGACTCTCAAACAATGTTTTACCAAAAGGTAAGAGGAATTAAAGAGCAGATCGAGAAAGGAAGATACCATCAATATGCAATCATGGAAAGTGGAAAGTTATTAGTAAATTATTTTGTATATTACGATTACAGTACTTACAGAACAATGCTGGAAGATAGAAATGCCGCTAAGTATGTTCCAAAGTTTGAACCACTAGAGATTGCAAAAATCACACCAGTAATGTTGGTTCACGAGTATTAAGAAAAGAGGTGAACATGTAGATGAAAAGACTTACCTGTATGGATTG
>JAHHTS010000167.1 GCA_020024475.1 Oscillospiraceae bacterium | reverse complement strand
TGGATACATTTTAGGAGAAGATTTGTGTTTGAAGAGAAAAAGATTCGAGATCTGTTTTTGGATGAAGAAAAAGTAGAGGATTTGGTACGGAAGTATTATTCGGATATATATAAATATTGTTTTTTACATCTTGGAAATAAAGAAATAGCACAAGATATTACGCAAGATGTTTTTTTAAAATTTTTAAAAAGTCTTGATACATATCGTGAACATGGGAAATTGAAAAATTATTTATATGTAGTGGCAAAACACACAATAAAAGATTTTTTTCGGAAAAGATACGAAACAACAGCGGAAATAGAAGCAGAAATCTCTTGTGATGGAGGATTAGATAATGTCCCATTGCAGATTGATGTATGGCGGGAAATACAGAAGTTAGATTCATTAGATAAAGAGTTGATTATACTACGGTATTATCAAGATCTCAAGGTGAAAGATATTGCGAAAATTGTAAATATGCCGACTTCTACTGTGGGGTATAAAATTAAAAGAGTAGAAAAATTATTAAAGATTAGACTAGGAGAGATGAAATATGAAAGATAAAGAGCTGAAAGGAAAATTGCAACAACTATATATACCGCAATATGATGAAAACAAATTAGAAAAAGTTATTTCGGAAGCAAAAAAAATACATTTATTTCCAGAAAACCAAAGGATGACGAATACGGAATTCTTTTTTAACCAAATGGGATTTATTAGTAAAAAAGTGTGGGGCTTAAAGATGATTTTTTCGATTTTCATATTGTATTTGCTCATAGCAGAGGATATTAACATTAGTAATTGGATGTGGACTCTAATAGCAGTAGCGGGACCTATTTTATGTTTATTTAATGCGAAAGAAATATGTAATGTATTTCAAGCCGGAATGCTTGAAATACAAATAGCTGCAAAACATTCATTTAGTAAAGTTTTAATGATTCGTTTAATTGCTTTCGGTACTTTTGACCTATTTTTTTTGATTTGTAGTGCTATATTACTATCGATTGTAAAGGAAACAGTAATATGGCAGATTATTCTATATGGAACCGTTCCTTATGAAATAATGTGTTTTGGATGTATGTTTATTTTAAATAAATGTCATGAAGAAAATGTTTTACTATATTCAACAACCTGGGGAATATGTTTGAGTAGTAGCATTGTTATATTGAAAATATCAGGAGTGGAATTATTTGCCACATGTTATTTTGCTATTTGGTTAGTATTTGGACTAATTGCAATTAGTGGTGTTGGGATGGAAATGAAACAGTTATTGAATAAAACAGGAGGAAATTTGAATGAGATTAGTAATGGAACATTTATCTAAGCAATTTAAAAATAAAATTGCTGTTGAAAGCATTGATACAGAACTTAGAGAAGGCGTGTATGGTTTTTTAGGAGCTAACGGTGCTGGAAAAACAACTCTAATGCAGATGATTTGTGGAATTATTGAGCCAACCGCAGGTGAAGTGAAAATTAATGGCGAGAATAATATACAGATGGGAGAACGATTTAGAGATATCTTAGGCTATTTGCCACAAGAATTTGGGTATACGCCTGGTTTTACGGCTAAAGATTTTATGTTATACATTGCGTCAATCAAAGGACTGCCTCCTAGATTTGCAAAAAGAAAAACAAAAGAATTATTAAAACTGGTGAATTTAGAAAAAGATGCAGATAGAAAAATCAGGACTTTTTCGGGTGGAATGAAAAGGAGACTTGGTATTGCACAAGCATTATTGAATGACCCTAAAATATTGATTTTAGATGAACCAACAGCTGGTCTGGATCCCAAAGAACGTGCTTATTTTAGAAATATTATTGCGGAAATGTCAAAGGACAAAATTATTATTATATCTACGCATATTGTATCTGATATAGAGTATATTTCAGATCAAGTATTGATTATGAAAAAGGGAAAATTTATTTTGCAAGGCTCAGTCGAAGAATTATTGAAAGAAGTAAAAAATGAAGTTTGGTCATGTAAAATACCTAACAATCAATGGAGCAATTTTGAAAGAACACATTGTATTGCTAATTCGCATGCGATGAAAGAGGTTATAGAAGTAAGAGTTATTTCAGCGTTATCTCCGATAGAAGGTGCAATAACTGTGGAACCAACTTTAGAGGATTTATATTTGAAAATTTTTTCTGATGAAATACAAGAAGAAGGAGAGTGTATTTAATGGGTGGAATGATTAAATATGAATGGAAAAAAATATGGAGCAATAAATTGGCTCAACTATCTATAATTGGTTGTGGATTATTTTTAGTTTTTTGTGTCTGGTCTAGTATCATGCAGATAAGTGCAACAAATGAAAAAGGTGAAAACTTTTCGGGAATGAGCGCTGTAGAAGTGATGAAGAATACTCAGCAAAAAATAGAATTAACACAGGCAAAAGTTGATGAAATCGTAAAGCAATATTTGAAATACATTTCAGATTCAAGTACAAATTCAGAAAGCGAAACATATCATTACTTGTCCGAAGAAGCATATAGAACGTTTTATCTTCCTAATAAAGACTTATTGAGTTTAATTACTAATGTATATAGGGAACCGGGAAGCGGCAGTAGTATGAAAGAAGTTCTGGAAGAAAATGTTGGAAAGGATTTTCAGGAAGCACAAATAAAAAGAGACAACACATATATAGGTTTGAAAAAAGAACAAGGGCGGTTGACACCTAGTGAAGCAAATTATTGGAAAGAAAAGACAGAAAATTTACAGGAATATCAATATGGTTATCACAAAAGCTGGAGTATGATTTTAGATACATTAACATGGTCTGTATTAATTATGATGATAATTTGTATAGGAATTGCACCAATATTTGCTGGTGAATATCAGTCAAAATGTGATTCATTAATTTTATGTATGAAATATGGAAAGAGTAAGTTGGTTTTTGCAAAGACTATTTCTGGATGGTTATATGCAACATGTGTTTACTGGGGAATAACATTGATTTATTCAAGTGTTTATATGATTTTTTTAGGAACACGAGGTGCAGATTTACCTATTCAATTAAAGTATCCAGCTATGTCTGTTGGATATAATCTTACAATGGGAGAAGCAGTAGGAATCGCATTATTGTTAGGATATTTCTTTACATTAGGAATTATGGGAATAACACTTTTTTTGTCTGCTTTATTGAAAAATGCTTATGCGGTTATTATTGTTGCGTTTTTATTGACTATAATTCCGACATTTTTATCACCTGATACGGGGGGATATGTGTGGAGCCATGTATTATCTTTATTGCCATCTAAAATAGCAGATTTTTCATTCCAGTCATATACGGCATATAGTATAGGAAATATAGTATTGAATTGGCCAGTTATGGCAATTTTAGTAAATGCAATAGCAGCAGTACTCTTTTCAGTTCTGGGATTTATTATTTTCAGAAGACATCAAGTGAATAAATAGAAAAAAATTCGGTGGAGAGGCCTCTTCACTGTGTCTAGGAATGCTCCCTAGACACAGTGATATAAGGATGTGAGGGATTGAGAATAGAAAAAAGTCATGTAATAAATAACACTATATATTGTATAAAATACATTTGGAAAATAGATTGTAAATACATTTTATTGATGGTAGTAATATCTATACTTACAAGTTTATTTAATATTATTAATCTAAGCATTTTAAGATATATAACAGAAAGTATTATGATACAAGAAATGAGATATTTTTTAAGGGTATGTAGCAGACACACAATTCGTATGGCAGTTCTAACACCGATACAAAGACTCACGAGGAGAAATATATGGTCATCTGTTACAAATCCCTCAATATATCCAAATAAGACACAGAAAAAGCCGATTTCCCAGTTTTTTTAGTTGTCTTCATCTGTAATTAAAAGTCCCATGCGCAAAAGAACAGG
>JAHHTS010000166.1 GCA_020024475.1 Oscillospiraceae bacterium | reverse complement strand
TTCTTGTGTCTTGGCGGACTCAAAACTATTATAACATAGGAGGTTTTTGCTTGAATCTGAAGCTTATCGATTCCCCCAGCATAGCTGGGGGTTTTATTGGATTATACCAAAAAAGGCAGTGAGATTTTTTCTATCTCACTGACCGAAAAGCGTTTTTTGACTCCAAAAACGCTATATCATCTATTTTGTTCACTCATCCCATCTTGAGTGGACAAAAAGTATGCCAAAAGAAGCTGGTACTCCCTTGGCGTAGAGCTATTTTTCAAAAAATTGTTGATTATTATTTCTCTTAAAAATAGTGGAAACAAAAAAATCTGGAATGGTTGTTCTATCTTGCCATTCCAGATTTTTTTCTTTATTAAATTCATTCTATCTTATTAACCACTTCTCTTATAAAAACATATCACAACACCACCTCATTTTTATTGATATAAATTTACTATCATTAAAAATAGTAATTCTCTATATCGGTAACAGATATTCGGTATGATGATGTTGTTGTTGGTGTCCCACACTTTTTAATGTATTCATAAAAAGAATTACTTTGAAGTATTTTTTTTGCTTTAATTAAGTCCATTTTATCATCATGTAAAGTTCTAATAAATACTCCTGCATAAGGAATTGCTCCACATCCAACATCATAAACCTTTACATTATTTGTGATAACCACTGACATAATAAGTTTATTTACAAAAATACTATTGATTGCTTGAACTCGTCCATATTCAAACCATTGTACACCTTCACTGGATTTACGTTTCAAAAGTTTATCTTTATTCCTTTTGAGATGGGCATAACATTCAGGAAAAGTTTGCCTAAATTCATCTTCTTGATAAGACAAAACTCTTCCCTCTGTTATCTTATAGGGAAAAATTATTTTATCCCGTTTCTTGCTATTTTGGTATTTTTTCTCACTTTTAACACTAACTGCATCAAAAACTATATCTTTTTCAACTTTGCCATCTTCAAGGTAATAAAATAAATCATCCTCTTCTTTTACTTCAAACACAAAAGCATTATTATACAAAGTTGCCACACTATTTGAAACTTTAAAATAATCACCAAAACGTCGTAAATTATCTTCTTGTTCTGTGTCAAAAACCCATTTGCCAATTAAAGATTCTTTTGATATGTTTTTTTGTAAACCATCTTTCTTACCACAATAATATATATCACTATTGTTTTCCATGTCACACAAAATAATAATAGAAGATGTAATTGTTTGAGGAAACAGCTGTATTCCTTTATAATCAATAACCCCTTTAAGATGTTCTTTAATTAGCATCCTTGCTTTTGCGGCATATTTATTCCTTACCACACTATATGGAATTATATAAGCCATTTTTCCATCTTTCGCCAAATCTCTAAGACCTGCTTCTATGAAAGCATAACAATAGTCAAACCTACCGTCTTTACATGTATCATATTTTTCTTTCAAAAAATCCCTTTGTTCGACAGATAAATTATGGTATGTAATATAAGGAGGATTTCCGATAATAAACTGATAACTATTCTTCTTGCATTTTAAATAATCTAGATTACTTATATTCCATTGTATACCAGTCAAACCATATTCTTTCGCAAGTGTATTTAGCGTATCAATACATTTATTGATACACTTAGGGTCTATGTCATATCCTGTAATACGATTTTCTAACCCACTAATTATCTGAACGTTACTATAGCCCTCTTCTAGTGAATTTGTTATATATCTTCTCACTACTTCTTTCAATATATTGCCTTCTCCACAAGAATTTTCTAATACTGATTTATCATATAAATCATGAGTATATCCAATACAATCCAAAAGCTCATTGACATATTTGGGCGGAGTAGGCACTTGACCATTATTTATCACGTACTTCACCTCTTAAATATTTTTTATTGTCCGCTGCATCGATTATTAAAGATTTATACTCCTCAACCAAATTAATAATAATATTAAAAGTTGTTAAAAAATCTTCTTTATCTAAATCAGAACGTTCTCCATGAACAACTTTGTGACGCTTTTCAAGTAATGAACTATCTATATATGCGGCTTTTGTCTCAAATATATCAGATTCAACACCAATAGTTGCTAATATTTCTTCTAATTCTGCTGAGCTTGGATTTGAATGTGTAGATATAAATGGATTGTTTTCATCATATTTTTCTGTAAATTTTTTTGTTAAAAGTTCTTTATGCATGATTAGTAATTTTTTGTGCACACTATGTTTATCCGATTTTGCACAAGACTTAAACTCTTTTTCCATTTTTAATGCGGTAAAATTTTCTTTTAACTCACTATATAACTTTTTTTGTTCTGAAACATATCCTACATAACAATTTGATGCTCGTTTTATAAATCCTTCAAAATGTGCAGATAGTAATGCAATCCCTGCTCTAAGTAAAATCGGCTCATTAACTTCATCCCTCTCTACTAAGATTTTCAATGAGAGCATTTCTTTTTTTCTCCATGCAAGATCTTGTACCAAAAAATCTTCCAACTTTTCTATCGTTTTAATTTTAATATTACTTGCCACCTGAAAATTGCTCCTTGCTAAATTTTACTAACTTTTTTATCCTTCCAACTGGTCTAATACCTCTTTTTGTTGTGTCAGAATATTCCTTTGAGCTGTACAATTGTTTTATTAACTCGATGAGTTCGTTTTCATTTTTCTGATAATAATCAATATTAGCTGTTAGTCCTGGGATAATCGCTTCATATGCTCCGACTAAAACCGGTCCACAACTTTTATTTTTTTCTTTGTCATATTTTTTAAAGGCATTTTCATCCATAACTTTATACAATAAATCAAATGTCTTTTGGAAAAGAATTTCTTCTTTTTCAAAATAAATATCGTCCTTTTTTATTAATTTTAAAATTTCATCTGTTAAAAAATTATGATAATTTTCTGAATCACTTACATCAAATGTTGAATATCTAAGAATAAAATACTTTACTATAAGCTCTAAATATCCTTGTTCATCTACATCTTTTTCAGAAATAGGAATTGCATTGATAAAATTCGAATATCTACTCATTTTCTGTAATTTTTTATAAATCTCTTCATTATTCATAACCAAAATACAATTACGAATTTCTTGAGGACTCAAATGACTTCCCCCTGTATTCAAACGCTGAAACATTTCATATTGAGCAAACTCATCACTACTTTTATCAATGATAATGATAAGAATCTTAGATCTTTTTATATATCTACGTTGTGCATCAGTTAATGAAACAACTTCCAACTCATTATCCCAATATTTTCCTTCTAATGATGGTAAAAATTTTGTACATGTTAAAGGTTCAGACTCAACATATTTTATTGATCCATCTTCTAGTTGATTTTTCAAAATCCCCATAAATTTGAAAATGGTTGATAATCTTTGTTGACCATCAATTAAATTCCACTTTCCATTTTCATTCTGATATACATAAATTGGAGGAATTGGAATATTTAATAAAATAGATTCAATTAGGGCAGACTGTTGAGTTATATCCCATCGAAACATTCTTTGATATATAGGATTTATTTGCAAATCACCATCTCTATAGAGATTCGCTAACTCTCCTATCGACATTGGATAATTATCTGTTTTTATTGACTTAGCCATTAAATCAATCTCTTTCTGCAAACTATTTTCCATTTAGTTTATACCTCCATAATCAATATTATTCATATATTACCAACATTGATCTACGCAACTTCTCTATATTGTATAATAATAAAATAAATCCAATACTTTCGGTTTCTTAATATCTCTTGTACTTAAATTCTTATGGAATAAATGTCCTTAGTCCATTCAGTTGTTTTTCATATACAAGCTGTAGGATTACAATAGATATGTTACAAAATAAAAATAAAAAGACAGAGTTCCTA
>JAHHTS010000165.1 GCA_020024475.1 Oscillospiraceae bacterium | reverse complement strand
GCCGGTTCTATTGTTTAACTTATAATTTTTCGGTAAAAATTTACCGAAGTATTGTGATAAAATAAAAATCCACTTATATGTTCATACCATATAGGCGGATTTTGTGTTATTTATCATCTGACTTAAATAGCTTTTACCCCCCCCCAAAAAAAAAAAAATAGAGTTAAACATATTTTTTAGCCTTCAAATCATATAAGATTTCATTAAATTTCGTAGGGTCACCAAAGAGAGTTTGGTTTCAAAAAAGTCACCTCAAGGTTGCGATAAAAGAAAAAAAAGCATCTACAAATACTTAAAATCCCTGACTATCAGTGTGGCCGGCTTGGGTTTGAACCAAGGGCCTTCAGATTATGAATCTGTTGCTCTAACTAACTGAGCTACAAGTTCATTTTTTTTCTGATTATGGTTGCAGAATATTTTCTATAAAAATTCTTGGATCATTTTGCAACCTTTTAAGAGGTTATCAGGTCTAACAGATAAAACAATTAAAGTTCAACAATTTAAAAATTTCAGTTATGGAAGAAGGTTTTGTAGCATTCTTATTGCCTTTATGTATCGCAGTTGGTTTACCGATAGCAATCGTACTTATTATTAGCCATAATAACAAAGCGAAGTACGAAAAGAAGTTGTCGTTTCTTGAGAAATGTGTAGAGAATGGAGTGGAGATAAATCCTGACCTGGTAGGCCAAGGTAAAAAATCTCTGTCTTCAAAAGCTATCTTAAAGACAATGCTGCTGAACAGACTTGCCGGAGGAATCTGTTCCCTTTTGATCGGTATCGGACTATTCATTTCGAGTGTTACTTTTTACACAAAGGATCTATTTCTTCCTGGCATTGCTTTGATAGCTGTCGGCATTGGCTTACTGGTTTGGTATTTTGTTGGCAAGAAGATGCTGGCCGAAGACATTCAGGCTGAACAGGAGCTGTTGTCAAAACATGAAGAAAACAAATGACCGTAGAGCAATTCATAAAATTGGTTGAAAAGGAGCAAGGACCACTCAGAAGGTTCCTGTGCACCTTATGCCGGGGAGATGGAGCTACAGCCGATGACATAGCACAAGAAGCATTATTGAAAGCCTATCTTCATTTTGAAGACTTTAATGGAAAATCAAAATTCTCTACTTGGCTCTATCGTATTGCGTACAATTCTTTTTCAGACTGGTATGCTGCTACTGAAAAGAAAGAAAAGTACACAACTCGTCTAGATGATCCTTCGAGTATGAAAATTGCGACAGAAACAGATGTCCAGAGGGATTACAAAACGCTTTACAATGCCATTGATGATTTGTCAGAATATGAACGGACTTGTGTGTTACTTTTTTATATGGAAGACCGCTCTATTGCTGAAATATCTAACATTATCAACATGCCATCGGGAACAGTAAAATCTCACTTGTCTAGAGCTAGAAGTCATCTTAAAACGAAATTAGAAACATTGGAGGAATGGAAATGAAAAAAGAAAAAGATATTGTCAAGTTCTTCGACCGCTATTCAGAGCAAATGCTTCCCGAAGACGGTGAACAATTCATGAAGAAACTGAAACAAAACATGGATTTGTTACCAGTTCCTTCTGTTTTCAACAAGATGGATTCTGAATTGTCAAAGGAATATGCCGAATGGTTACTTGCGAAGATGAAAAGGGACTACAAATGTACCCAGCGCGATGGCATCATTTTGTGCATCTTTACCAGTATCCTAACCGCCACCGCACTTTGTATTATCAATGCCTTAGGAATACTGAATATTAATCTATCAGTAACTGTAGGTGTCTTAGCGGTATTGGCCATAGCTATCCTTGCCCTTCTCTACAGTTTATCTCCATTAAGTTCCAAGGATTTGTTTTAGGAATATTCTAAGACTGATTAATGGCATTGAATGTTTCACTGTACCACAAACAAATGATGAACATAGAAGGAGTCGGATTTTATAAATCTCATTTATTATCTTTATGCTCGTTGTACATTTATTGAATTAGCTTCATCTTGTAGAATTGGCTGTTCCATAGAGATATTCTCTGTAATGAAGAAACATCTGCAATTAAATCCTCTATGGAGAAGTTAACAAATGATACTGTTAGCAAAAAAGATATTGGTTGGTTCATGGTGAATTTTGCCAAAGAAAAAGGGAAATTCACAGAAGTGGAAACTCATAGGTGCAACCTGGTAGTAGATAGCGTGACAGAAGGGAGATACGATTGTCGAATGAGCAAAAACCATAATGTTTCGTACTAGAAGTACAGTCTGTAAAACTCTTTCTATAGAAAACAATTCACCTCGATTATATCTAATACAATCGAGGTGAAATTACATTATATACATCTATTGAATAGTAAAGACGGTTATGATAAGTAACTTGTGTTTGCAATTCTTTTCCATAGATACAATCGTATTTGGTCTAGTAATACAGCAAAAAGAAAAACAAAGACCAGATATACTAACACAACAAACAAGAACCCAATACCATTAAATTGATTTTCGATGTAGAGAATATGTTTGCAAAAGTAAGGTTCGCATAAATATGGATTGGTATGAAGTAAGAATACAGCAAAACTTGACGCACCTAACCAATTTACGTATTTGTTGGAGAATGGAATTTTGGAGAAGAAGAGTAAGATGTAAAGTGACATCAATATAACGATTGGGCTTATATAAGAGTACATTTCTTTAGCGAAGAATAAAAACTTCGGATGAATATTTGCTGCCGCAATAGTTGATATGTATGCAACTCCAGTAATTACAACAATACTTAAACAAAAAATCAACAAATCGGTTTTGTACGAAAGTGTGGTTAGTTTATTAGGGTAAAGTCTTGCATAACGTGCAAGTAAATATAAGCCCATAAAAGAAATTGTACTATATCCATTCTCAAAAAATGCGGCAGCTTCTGTAATCCACGAGTATGTCTGAAATGAGAAAAAAGCGATAAGCATGTACATCAAATCACGTTTACTAACTTTTTCTACATAAGCATTTAAAATAGGGGCTATTATATAAAGACATATATAAGCCTTTATAAACCAATTCCATTTCAACATCGCAAAACATCCCACTATTCCTTTAAGATATCCCTTGAGACTATAATCTGCTACACCAGTCGTTAAATAGAATATATAAATTCCAATTAAAAAGAACAAACACTGAAAAATGAAGTTAAAGAAGCTCTTTTTACTAGGGCGTATTTCAAACCAACCTGAGATTAGAACAAATATATTTACACAGCATATAGACATTGCTTCGAAGAAATATTGTCCTAGGGTAAATGTTGCATTATCAGTATACGATTCTACAGTAGGGTCTCCAAAAGTGTAAAAATCTGCATGGACAACTAAAACCAGAAACATTGCTAAAATTCGCAGAGCCTCAATGTTGGATAATCTCTTTTTCTTTACTGAACTATTCATTCCGGATGTATTTATTTAAAAGGTTAGTTAATAATTTAGTTCTTGGTACTGTTCAAAATATTGTGCAAATGAGAAAACAGGATTCAGAGAAAACTCTTATAATTGTATTCAGTTTTCAAATATAAGGATAAACTGATTCATAATCAAGTCCCAGTTATGAATCGGCTGTGTCCATTTCTTCTCAATCTCCATCAACGAAATAGACGTCTTTTTAACCGCATCATTTGAAGAGACAGTAAGTTTGTATTTAGTGTACTATCTAATCTTTCCATTAAGATTTTCTATCAGATTTCTTGTTCGAATCTAATTTAGTTTTTCACTGCCTATCACCCAATATCAAAGGCTAACTCAAACAGTTTGTTTACGCATTGTTTACGTAAGGGTACAAAAAAAAGCAGCTACTTAATAAGTAACTGCTTAAAAATGAAAGTGGACCAGCTTGGGCTTGAACCAAGGACCTCCAGATTATGAGTCTGTTGCTCT
>JAHHTS010000164.1 GCA_020024475.1 Oscillospiraceae bacterium | reverse complement strand
CTGTAAAATTATTCAAGTATTTTTGCACTATTATAGTTAAAATATATTATTTTAAAATAAGTAAATAAAAAAATATAAAGGCACATATTAATAATAAAAGGCTATTATATAGAAATAGAGAATAAAATACTATATAATAATTAAAGAGTTAATTAAAAGGAGGATATATTTATGGCAAAAGGTGGATTCCCAGGAATGGGTAACATGAATAACCTAATGAAGCAAGCACAAATGCTTCAAAAACAAATGGCTGAAATGCAAGAAGAAATTGCAAATACTGAATTTGAGGGAAGTGCAAACGGGGATCTTGTTGTAGCAAAGGTTAATGGTAAGAAAGAACTTTTAAGTTTAAAAATAAAACAAGAAATAGTTGATCCAGATGATGTTGAAATGTTAGAAGATTTAGTTATAACAGCTGTGAAAATGGCTTTATCTAAAGTTGAAGAAGAAACAGCAAACAAAATGGGAAAATTAACTGGCGGAATGAATATGCTAGGGTTATTTTAAGATAAAGAAATAATTTTAGTATGATTTAAAAACTCTGTTGAATTATCAACGGAGTTTTATGACTTACTTAGGAGGGTGTATTATGGATTTTTATCCAGTTGCTATAGAGAAACTTATAGAAGAATTTACTAAGTTACCTGGAGTAGGAAAGAAAACAGCTCAAAGGCTAACACTACATGTATTAAATTTACCTAAGGATGAGGTTGAAGAATTTGCAAGTGCTTTAGTTAAAGCTAGAGGAACTATAAAATACTGTTCTGTTTGTGGTAACTTTACAGACTCAGACCCTTGTGCAATATGTAGTAATCCAAGTAGAGATAAATCTCAAATATGTGTAGTTGAACAACCTAAAGATATAATGACTATGGAAAAAGTTAAGGATTATAATGGGGTTTATCATGTTCTTCATGGAAATATATCACCAATGCAAGGAAGAGGTCCTCAAGATATTAGATTAAGAGAATTAGTTGCGAGAATGAACGGAAACATAAAAGAAATAATAGTAGCAACTAATCCTAATATAGAGGGGGAAGCTACTGCTATGTATATATCAAAGATATTAAAGCCGTTAGATGTTAAGGTTACTAGAATTGCAGCAGGAATACCGGTAGGTGGAGATTTAGAATATGCTGATGAAATAACCCTATTTAAGGCATTAGAAGGTAGAAAAGAAATTTAACAGAAACTTAACTATAGAATATATTAGAAATAATGGTATAATGTTATCTAAAATAATAAAAGGGGGGTGAACCGTTGCTATTATTTAAAATAGCCTCGGGGACTTATGAACATTAATTCATTAACGCTTCAAGACATTTTAATGATACTTATAGGATTAATATTAGCTGTTATACTTTTACGACTAATATTTGGGTCTATAAAGAAAATAGCTGGGTTAATGATAAATAGCGTTTTAGGCGCTATACTCCTAATGATTGTAAATTACTTTGGAGCATACTTTGGCATAAGTGTTGGGATAAACTTACTTACAGCGATTATTGCTGGGGTATTTGGAATACCAGGTATACTGTTCCTTATAGTGTTTCAAAATTTCATAAGATAATAAAATCAGGTAGCAAATTTTTATTTTGCTACCTGATTTTTCTATAATATCGGGAGGAGTAAATATATTTAATTTTATTATATCTATTAGAATTATTTTAACAGATTTATGTTAGTTCTATGCCTATTGATATACAATTATATTATGATATAATAAATGTAAAATATGTTACAATAATAAAAAACTGAGATAGAAATTAAAGAGCATTATATATGAAAACAATTGGTTTAATTGGCGGTATGACCTTTATTAAGAATGACCGTGAATATGAAGTATACAAATATCTATTTACCGACTCCTACGGCAAAGACATCTATAAATGCAACGAATTTCTACAGGAAGTAAATGTACATCTTTTAGGAACACAGCAGCGATTATAGAAGAAGGAGACACTTGCAATGGCACGTGGAAAAAGTATAAATCTGTTTCTTATGGACGGAGATGCAAATGGACGCATGAAATGTACTCTTGCCAACTGGACAGGAGTTGCTTATAAAATTCCAAGAACAGAATTGGATAAATGTAAGGAAAGAGATGACCTAAAACAAAGTGGTGTCTATTTTCTCTTTGGCAACTCCGATAAAACAGGCAAAGGAGTTGTATACATTGGTCAGGCGGGAGCAAGAAAAAACGGTGAGGGAATTCTAAATCGTTTGCAAGAACATAAACGAAATCCAGAAAAAGATTATTGGACAGAGGCCATCGTATTTACTACTTCAAATAATTCTTTCGGTCCAACAGAGATAAGTTATCTTGAAAATCGATTTTGTAAATTAGCCATTGAAGCCAATAGATATGATGTAAAAAATGGAAACGACCCTACTCCAGGCAATATAACTGAAGAAAAAGAAAGTGAGATGGAAGAATTCATTGACTATTCAAAAGTTATCATGGGAACTCTTGGTCATAAGTTATTTGTGCCCTTAACCAGCAAAACTGTCCCAGAAAGCAAAGAGTCTACCGACATTGAAAAGTCCGAATCGGCTCCGTTACATCTTGAACGTACAATAAAAAATATTGGAAAAGTGGAAGCTAACGGAATGCAAACAGCTGACGGTTTTGTGGTGTTCAAAGGCAGTCTTGTCTCTCTGCAGGATGACGATACCATACCAACTGTTATAAAAGAACGCAGAAAAAGTGCTCCACTTGATAATCAGGGAATACTACAGGAAGATATGTTATTTACCAGTCCATCATATGCTGCAATGTTTGTTATCGGCAAGAGTGCCAATGGACTAACAAGTTGGAAAACTGCTGAAGGGAAAACATTAAAGTCTTTTGAAAACGAAAATTAAGATACAAGAGCCAACCGGGTTGATTTCGGTTGGTTTTCTTTTAACTTTACTATACACTCAGCCTTCGCAAACTCATCTTGTCAACTCAATATTACCTATTTCCAACCTGTCAACTCAACCCTAGATTTCTCATGGATGCAAGCCTCCTAAAACAAAAAATCCAAGAGTCAGAAAAGAACTCCCAACTCTCGGAAACGCCTTATTTTCAATCTTTTTTCAGTATTCAGTTCTGTACTTTTGTCATCAATACTACGCACTCCACATGTTTTGTTTTTGGAAACATGTCAAATGGTTGGATAAACTGAACTTCATATCCGTTTTCAACAAGAAACTTACAGTCTCTTGCTGCGGTTGATGGATTGCAGCTTATCATGGCAATTCTTTTAGGATTCATTTTTATAACAGCATTTAATGCAACTTCATCACAGCCTTTTCTTGCTGGGTCAAGTACGATTGCAGTTGGTCTAAAACCTTCCTCAATAAGCAATTCTGCTGCTTTACCTGCATCAGAACAAATAAATCTTGCATTATCTATGTTATTTAATTTTGCATTTTCTTTTGCATTTTCAATAGCTTGTGGAATAATTTCTACACCTACAAGTGTTTTTACACTATTAGCCATGGATAGTCCAATAGTACCTGCACCACAATATAAATCAAGCAAAATATCATCTTTAGTAAGTTTTAGAAAATCTTTTGCAATACTGTAAAGATTTTCGGCACCATCACGATTAACTTGATAAAAAGAGTGTGGACTTAAAGTTATCTTTACACCACAAAGAATATCTTGAATATTGCCGTCACCGTACAATATAACATTTTCTTCGCCGAGAATTACATTTGTATTTTTGTTATTTATGTTAAGAACTATTGTTTTAATCATTGGATATTTATCCAATAGTTCTTTTATCAGTATATCGATATTCCATATTTTTTTCTTTGTAGAAACAAGACATAACATAAGTTCGTCAGTCTTTTCTCCATAGCGTAAATAGATATGTCGAATTAAACCTGTGAATTTTTCTTCATCATAAGCTTTTATATTAAGCTCATTCA
>JAHHTS010000163.1 GCA_020024475.1 Oscillospiraceae bacterium | reverse complement strand
AGATTTTGTTAACTGTTCTTCTCTTTCTTCCGAGGTTAAAGTTTCGCCAGCCTCGCCTCCACCAAACAGATATTGGACGAAAACCTACTTTTTTAGCGGTGGATTTGCCATAATGGTGTGGTTGTGATATAAAAACAGAACCAGAGGTCAAGGCACTATGTGCCTTGACCTCTGGTTCTTATGTATATGTGCAGTTTATATTTATCCAGCGATAAACAATGTAAACAGATAGTCTCAAACAATGTGACTGTTGCTACTCTCACGATTCATGCTTGTTGATGATTGCATCTAAAAACCCCATCAAATGCCGATTTCATCCCGTGGGTGTACGTTATGAACGCTTCTGTAAAAAGAGACGGATAATACGTTTCTGCACGCAGAAATGCTCAATTTCCTGCGTGTTGATTTTAGTCTACATATTCAATAAATTCATTTAAATTACAGACTATATGCTTTTTGATTGCTGTATCGCAAATAATTCCGCAGCGATCCTGATTTAGTCTCAATATAGTCTCATTTTCATAATAAGATTTCGATGTTTTTGGCGCTAAAACAGGAATCGAGTTTGCAAATCTGAGCATATTGTCTATACACGGATATTTTTTACGTAATTCTTGGTCAAGCTGGTTCGCTGTAGGACAATACCCATACAAATTGATATTTTCTATTGCCTGATTGATACGATTCAAGTCATTGAGAACGTCTGCACAATCATATGAGCTTTCAATTTTTTTCAATGTTTTATAAAATTTATCCTGATGAAAATGTATCATTCTTCCACCTCACAATCATATGGTTTATCTAACTCAAAAGCATACTCGCATACAATTTTAACAAAATTATGAAATATGCCACTTATCCCAACCGAATCTTTTTCAGATGGGTAACGGAAGCAAACAAATGCTTCATCAAAGGTTTCAAGATTTTGTATGAGAGTTTTCTCATTTTGATTCGCCTGTGTTTTGAGTCGCACTAACAATTCTGCCTTATGTACAGGCGGTAATTTATTGTACAGTTCTTTCAGGTTGTGTGTTTTCTTAAAAGATTTGGTTTCGTGGAATGTAAGAAACTTCAAAGCTAACTCTGCGGCCAATGCACCATTGACTATACAAGGGAATACCAACATAGTACACTTCTCCTGCTCCTCAAAGTAATGTTCTATTTCCTCCACATCATCAGTAAGTTTTGGAATGGGGTTGTACGGTTCCAACAGATTATATGTGTAATAAAAACTCTTGCAATCTACAAGCATAAAATATAATGTTTGAACATCACAAACGTCTATATCACGGCAGTCGATACATTCATCTTTTAATTTCGGGTAATCTTTAAACTGGCTCATTTCATCAACTCATTTCAACCAGTTGTTTAATGTAAACGGTTGTTTGTTATCACTTAATAATTGCAGTAATAATCGTTCCTAATAAAGAAAAAAAGAATTAAGCACTCATAACTCCTTTTATCTTTATAAATAACATTAGAAATCTACAATATTAGTTTGTATATATTTATTATACTATTCAGTGGTGCAAACTTCAATTTTCTTAATTATTTTTTTAAATAAAAGAGCAAGCTTATTCAGCTTGCTCTGAAAATAATTATTTATATAGACACGTTGCCATAAGATGATAAATTTTATCTTCAAAAAAATAGTTATTTGTAAGTGACTCTATACCTTTTGTAGTTTTTATTTATAAAATTATAATTTTTTACTACTTCTAATTTTCATTATCGTCTATTTCTTCTATCAAATCTTCTTTTTCATCTTTTTTATAAGTTTTGCTGTAACAATAACTATGCCAACTATAAGTGCAGTTGCAACAACCATAATCGCTGTAATAAGCATATTTTTTGACTGTTGTTTAGTATAACCAACTGCTATAGTATCACCATCAGAATATTTAAATTTCAATTCATTGTCAGTTTCCATATTGTCACATTTCTCAACAATTCCAGCTTTTTCACCGTTACTAATCATTTTCTTTATCACAAATTCATGGGTTTTTCCATTTGTTTCATTTGGATAAGGAACTGTTATTTCAGAAATTTCTGTTGGAACATCTCTTTTTTCTACATCAAGACAATTACCATTGTCTTCAATTTTACGTTTAAGATTGTAGAATACAATATTTATATCTTCTTATCAATAATTATTAATAATAAAATTTTAATATTGACTTTTTTCAATTTGCATGATAAACTTTTGAAGTTTGATAATACAACTTATATAAATTCATAATAGGATGAATGTCTCTACAAACTACCGTAATAGTTTTACTATAAGTCTTTTTAGGATTAATAGTAAAGTTATTACGTTTTTTTTGCAACAAATACAGGAGAAACAATCTATGGAAAACAATCAAAATACTATTTTAGGGGAAGAAAAAATTTCTCGTCTTTTAATTAAATTTTCAGTTCCTTGTATCACAGGGCTTCTTATAAGTGCATTTTATAATATTGTAGACCAAATATTTATAGGTAATAGTGAACTTGGCTTTCTTGGTAATGCTGCAACCGGTGTATCTTTTCCTATTATTTGCATTGCAAACGCATTTGCTTGGTGCATTGGGGATGGTGCTGCTTCATATTTAAGTATTTGTTCTGGTAGAAAAGATACTGATAACGCACATAAATGTGTTGGAAGTGGTATAACTGTATCTTTTGTTATTAGTATATTACTAATGATTGTGTGTGAATTATTTACTCATCCTCTTATGAAAGCTTTTGGTGCATCAAACCAAACTATAACAATGGCTGTTGAATACTTTAAAATTGTGGCAGCTTTTTTCCCATTCTATCTACTTATGAATGTTATGAACAGTATGATAAGAGCCGATGGAAGCCCAACATATTCAATGATAGCTCTGCTTGCTGGTGCTATAACAAACATTATACTTGACCCTATTTTTATTTTTATCTTTAAATGGGGTATTGCAGGGGCAGCTTGGGCAACAGCTATTGGTCAATTACTGTCATTTACAATTTGTGCATTTTATTTTATTAAACCCAAATCATTTAAGCTCAATAAAAAAAGTTTTATTCCCGATAAAATTATTTTACACAGTATTGTGAAACTTGGTGTATCAACTTTTATATCTCAAATATCAATTGTTATTATGTCTTTAGTATGTAATATAATGTTATTTAAATATGGTCAGCTTTCTAAATATGGTCCTGATATCCCAATCTCTATTTTTAGTATTCAAACAAAAGTTTATGCTATTGTATGTAATATTGTTGTTGGTATTGTTCTTGGGTGTCAACCAATTTTTGGCTATAACTATGGTGCACAAAAATATGATAGAGTAAAACAGGCATATAAGCTTGTTTTAAAATATTCAATAATAGTTGGTATATCTGCAACCTTGATTTTTCAGTTATGTCCTCAAATAATTATCAATCTTTTTGGTTCTGGCAACGAGTTATATATGGAATTTGCTAATGACACATTCCGTATATATATGTCTTTTATATCTATAACATGTATTATAAAAACAAGTGTTATATTTTTCCAGTCAATAGGTAAACCTGTTCAGGCTGCATTATCAAGCCTTATTCGTGATTTAGTTTGTTTTACACCATTAGCTATAATATTACCTAAAATTATGGAGACAAACGATACTGGCACCGGTATAAGAGGATTACTTTATGCTGCACCAATTTCTGACCTTATTGCACTTATTGTTATAATAATTCTCACTGTGCCATTCTTTAAAAATCTTGGTAAAGAAAAATCTAATAACATGCTCGAAAACACTAATCCTGTTATACAAAAATCTAAAAAAGAAATTATTATAGCTCTTTCTTGTGAACACTCTACATCTGACAAACAAATGGGCAATATTATATAAAAAAGCTTAATGTTTTCTTTATAATTACTACATTCATATTTTTATCTATTATTAACAAATATTTTTCTTATATATTTGTCGTTTTCTTTTATCTCATACCTATTATAACTTTAGATATTATCAACAAATTGATAT
>JAHHTS010000162.1 GCA_020024475.1 Oscillospiraceae bacterium | reverse complement strand
TGGTAATGTTGTGGTAGATACTAAGCATGCTGGACATACAGCAAAAGCCACAGCATATGGAATTGGTACTACCAGAGTATGGTGGAATACATATTAATCCTATATGGTTGCCAAAAAGGGATGGTTTTTGCCATCCCTTTAAAAATAAAAATATAAGGACGACAGGATAGGAGGCATATATGAAAAAATTAATGTTAATGAGTTTTTCTATTTTATGTATTGTTTTAGCTGCATTGTCATATATTAACTTTTCATATGATGGGCTTGATGTGATAGAAAAGAATAAACAAAAAATAGTTATTAATAAAGAAAAAAGTGTATCAAATGAAAAATTTTTAAAAGATATCGAAAGTGTATTGAATGATATTGAACAGGATATCATGTATAGATATGTTGATACTTCTGGTGGTAAACCACATTATAAATATTATAAAACAAATCATACGGAAGATTTCATAGAGATTGCAAGTTCGAGTGATGATTTTAGAGTGAATGAAACAGAAAGTATTTCAACATGCGAACAAAAAAAATATAAAACCTCTGATCTGCTAGTGTCATCTGTGTTCCAAGACATATCATTTTACAACTGGCATAAGGCTGAAACATATGATCTATCGTCCTGCACATATTATGTTGAAAGGGAAGGCTGCGATCAACTGTTAAAAAAAATAAATGATTTAGGATACAAAGTAGAACTTAATTCAGATATACATATATCAGGAAAGATGTCAGTAATTCTTTTTGCATTTATACCCGCTTTTTTGTTTGTGATTAGTATGGTTTTTTATTCTTTATCCAATGCTAAAAGTACTGTTATTAAAAAAATGGATGGCTATGATATAAAAAATATATTCTTTGATGAGATTAGAAGATGTGGAAAAAATTTTTGCGTTATATTCTTTATTTTAAATATTTTGTCATTGATTATAGGGGGAACTATATTTAAAAAAGTAGTTTGGCAATATATGAAATTTTCAGTTCGTTATTATAGTATTCTTAGTATTGTATTTGTTTTAGGAATATCAATTAGCATATTGATAATTTGTATGCAAAATAAGGTTGAGTATGTAAAAGGTAAGGTTCCCAAAAAAGGGATTTATTATTTGTCAATGCTTTCAAAGTGTATTTTTGTAGTGTTTGTAACATTCTTCCTTTCAATTGCCATAAGGAATATTCAAGTTTGCTATAGCACATATTCTGCTTCTCGATTTTTAGCCGAAAAGGTAGAACAATGTGTTACAATACCGATAAATGAAAATAACGCATCATCACTAGGGTTAGAAAATAATTACCTACAATTTTATAAAGAAACTGTTGATAAATTTAATGGGATTTTAATTGATGTTAGTAATTATGAGTATGATATTACTAGTGGAAAAACATTATGTGAAGAATTTGATCAAGATAGTGTTGTTGTTAATAATAACTATTTGAAATTTAATCCGCTATATGATGCTAAAGGAGAAATAATTACTTTGGATATGATTGATAAATCAAAAGTAAATATATTATTACCCATTTCAAAAAAGGAAAAACAGATTAAATATGAAAAATATGTGAAGCAAGCCTACGGGACAGAAGCAAATACGGTTTTCTATGATGATAAATCTTCAACTATATATTCATATAATTCTAGGATAGGGACAGGAACATATGGAGAAATTAAATCGCCAGTTATTTTGGTAGTTCAAGAAACTCATCTACATGGATTATTCGTCATGAGTTATTGTTCAAAAGGAAGCTATTTTTTACAAATACCAGGCGAAAATCCTTATGAAAGTTTAAAATCTATTTTAGAGAAAGTTGATATCGAAAAAGTAACTCCACAAACAGCATATATTTCTTCAAATTTTGATAATGTTCTTGAACAACAGTTTAAGATGCTACTATTATATGGTTCACAAACTTTAATTTTAACAATAGGATTGATATGTATAATAATTTATAGCAGCAGATTGTATTTTGAAAATTATAGGCATAAAGTGGCGATATGCATTTGTGAAGGGTATAGTTTATCAAAATGCGTGCAATCACATATAGTTTTTATCTTTGCAGTTTATGCAATGGGAGCAATTGGTATTTATATCATGGGGAAAATAATGAATGTATCAATTTATTTATCGCTCATAGTGGCTGCCTTAGTAATAGATTTGACATGTACTTTAGGTATTTGTAGAAAATATGCAACTAAAAATATACATGAAGTAATGAAAGGAGCGGAATAAAATGGCAATTATTAAATTAAAGAATATAACGAAAAGATATGGTGAAAAATCCGTATTGAAAGATTTTTCGCTCATTGTTAATGAAGGAGATTACATATCTATTACGGGTGCGAGTGGAAAAGGTAAAACGACAATTCTGAATATTATAGGTATGTTAGATGAACCAAGTAGTGGAACAGTTGAGGTATGTGGATATAAAAACCCTAAGACGTATTCAAGACAGACTACTAGGATAAGAAGGTATGAACTATCATATCTATTTCAAAATTATGGATTAATAGATTCAGAAACTGTAGAAGAAAATATGAAAATAGCGATGCGCTTCAAAAAAATGAGTAAAAAAGAAAAAAATAGTTGTATGAAGAATGCATTAGAGAAAATGGGATTATCAGGATATGAACAGAGAAAAATATATACTCTAAGTGGTGGAGAACAACAGAGAGTAGCTTTAGCTAAAATAATAATAAAATCACCCAAAGTTATTTTGGCAGATGAACCAACAGGAAGTTTAGATACCCAAAATAGAGATTATGTTTTAAATGTTTTAAATGACTTTAATAAAGAAGGGAAGACGATAATCGTGGTTACACACGATTCATGTGTAGCATCATGCGCAAAGAGACACGTTTGTTTATAAGAATATTTTACATCAGTATTATAATCGTGATTGGGTATTTAATATTTAATTTTAAATTAGTATTTATTAATGGACAATCTATGGCACCTACATTGAGAGATGGTCAGATTACCTTACTCTATAAAAATGCAAAAAATTACAAAGTAGGAGATATAGTAAATATAGAAACAGAAGAATATGGGATTTGTGTGAAACGTATTTTAGCAAAACCAGGAGATATGGTTGAGCAATCTAATGGGAAAATTTATAGAAATGAAATTCTTCTCTCAGAATACAAGTGCAAAAACCATAATGAAAAATATATTTTAAAAGAAGATGAATATTTTGTGTTGGGTGATAATTACAATGCAAGTATAGATAGCAGAGAGTTCGGACCAGTGAAATTAGAAGATATTCAGGGGAAAGTTCTAATTAATTCCAAATATTGAATTCTGAAAGTGGTACACATAAGCATCTCCTTACACAAAATGGTCTATATGCAAAGCTGTGGAATTTGCAGGTGACGACCGAGGGATAGAAAATGGAAAATCGTTTATGAAGCGACGATTTTGATTAATAGAATTCCCTACTTTTATAAATATATCTTTCTCTCGAAATATGCATTTCTTTCTAAAATATTGCTCAGGTCTAACAACAAGGGGATTTTTCTTTAGGAACTTTTTAGACCCTAATACATTACTGGGAATGTCTATTTCAAGATTAATGAAAAATTTAAAAAAATATGATATAATTGAAATCCATGAAATAGAAAAAAGATGAAATAACCATCCGTTCTAGCGTGGCGGAATATCTGACCTATGTTGCCTCTGTCGGAGATCAACAGGACAGTATTGAAATGCGCTATGAGGATGAGAATATATGGCTAACACAAAAGATGATGTCCACATTGTATGATGTTGGTTTACCGACGATAAATGAACATATGTGATACGAAGCATTATAATCTTCAAATGATTATTGCTGTTGGATTCAAGGTAAATAATGAAAGAGCAATGCAGTTTTTTGCAAAGGTACAGAACAAGATGCATTATGCAATTCACGGTCATACGGCAGCAGAGTTGATTTACGAGCGAGCAGATGCAGATATAAAAAACAAATATTCTAAAAAAATATTTGTCATAACATACGGAG
>JAHHTS010000161.1 GCA_020024475.1 Oscillospiraceae bacterium | reverse complement strand
ACGAAATGAAAACATTCAATGAAACAAAGATTATCGGAATCGACCACGGCTATGGCAACATCAAAACCGCCAATCACTGCTTTCAGGCAGGGATCATGGGGTACGATCAGGAGCCGCTATTCACCAGAGATATGCTCACCTATGACGGGCGGTACTATCTCATCGGAGAGGGGCACAAGGAGTTTGTGGCAGAAAAAGTCAAGGACGAGGACTACTATCTGCTGACCTTGGCAGCGATGGCTCTGGAATTGCAGGATGAAGGGCTGACAGAGGCCACGGTCATCATTGCCGCCGGACTGCCCCTGACCTGGACAAGCGGACAGAAGAAGGACTTTGCGGCGTATCTTTCTAAGCGTGAAGAGGTGACTTTCACATACCAGAAGATCGAATATCATATCTACATTGCAGGCGTTCGTATCTATCCACAGGGCTATGCCGCTATTGTGGAAAGTGCAGCTGCTATGAAAGGGCTGAGTATGGTGGCAGACATTGGAAACGGCACCATGAACACCCTGTACCTTGTGAATGGCAGACCCCAGAGCGGCAAGATGTACACCGAGAAGTTCGGCACCTATCAGTGTACGCTTGCCATTCGGGAGATCTTTATGGAGAAAACGAGCCGTGAAATCCACGATGTCATTATCGATCAGGTGCTTTGTGAGGGAACTGCTGAAATCCCGGCATCGGATCTGAAAGTCATCAAGGCGGCAGCAACGGAATATGTGAAGGAGATTTTCCGCAGGTTACGGGAACACGGGTACGATGAAAATACCATGATGCTCTATATCACAGGCGGTGGTGGCTGTCTGGTGCGGAACTTCTACAAGGTGAATCCAGAGCGGGTCAAATCCCATAAATCCAACATCTAGCTCTGGAAATCGTGCAACTATTGATAAAACTACACAAAACTATTTCCGTCTTTATATTCAAAAACTGGGGCGCTCTTAAGTTTTTATAACCTGAAAACTATATTATTTCTAATCTATTCTAGATATATAATAGTCTTTTCCAAGGTCAGAGATTGTCTGCTGTAATAGATAACCTCTGGCCTTCTTTTATTTGTTAAAAAACGGCAGATACTAAAACAAATCATAACAGGCCATTGTTCATGCCGCTATTTTGCTTTTTTCACCTAAAAAGTATGATATATTAACTACTATTAAACAGCGGGGGGATTATCTTGAATATACATATCCAAATCACACATGCGGGAAAGGATATTCCAATAATAGATGCACTCAAAAACAATTATATTTATATTTCAGAACACAAAATTCTAGAAGGTAATGGCACTCATATTGCGCTATCATCAATGTTGTTTGATTGTAATGGCCGTGAAATTTTTGAAAAAGATTTTGTAAAAACGTCTGATGGGCAAATATATACCGTTCATTATGATTATGGCGTTTTTTATCTTTCTAATAACGACAATAACAGCATTAAACCGATGTACTTGTATAAATTAGGTAATTCACTGGATGTCGAAAAACTCGGTTTCTAATTGAAATAAAATTTAGCATGTGATATATTTAAAAAGAGGTGATCACATGGCTATAGAGAATAATATGCAACTTATTTCATATCTGGCTGCAGCTGAGATTTATAATCAAGGTCAAAGCCTGTATTCATGTTTCCAACCTATAATTGAGTCTGCTTTACTCGGGAATATTGATAAAGAAAGCATTTCGTTTTTAGCACTCCAACAAAAATTAAGAGATACATTCCATCTAAATGTTCCCAAATCTACTCTTCGTCAAATATTGGAAAATATGGAATATCAGGGTAAATTACGTTTCGTTGACAAGCGCACAGTTATCCCCTATAACAGTGAGCTTAACACCTCATTTTGGGATGGTCGAAAAGACAGAGAACGTGCGGTAGAAGAATTTTTCCTCACATTTAATGATTTTTTGATACAGAAGGGGGTGCAAATTTCACTCCCTGATATAAAAGAACAAACATGTTGTTGGTTATATCTGCATTCATTAGATTTGGCTTCCTTTATCAGCAACGGAGACCTAGAAAAAATAGGCTCCACTCAGAAAACAGATTACGAATGCCACCTCTATTTGCCTGAATTTCTATTGAATATCAGAGAACATAACCGCTCGCAATTTTCAACATTTCTATTATTATATAATGGTGCAGTTCAATCATCGCTGTTAAATTTTGAAACATCTGAAATTAATGCTATATGTGAGGATAAATTAAAAATTTCCAACGTAATACTGGATACAAATTTTCTCCTTAGATTGCTTGACTTACAGTCTGATTTTGACTGTAAAGCCTCAACTGAAACTCTAGCACTGCTTAAAGCGGAAAATTGCAATCTTATTGTACTCAAGCAAACATTGGAGGAAATTCAGAATAGCGTCAAAAACTTTCTAGTTGAATCTGAACCATACACCTCGTATACACGAACTTACTTATGCGGGGCGAAGATTAGAGCTACAGGATTCTGGGAAGCCACACGACGTGGCGTAACACGTTCCACTCTCCTAAAGTATACTCAAAAAGAGTTTTTAAAGGAACAACTATCTAGCTTGGGGAATTTTACATTTGTTGAAGATTTTGATGACTCCTGCCTCAGTGACACTGAAATCAATGATCTTGTTGCATCTAAAGCACGAGGAAATTATGGAGAAAAACAGGCTAGACATGACTTATCATTAATTGACTATTGTAGAAAAAAACGAAAAAAAGGCCGTTATCTAATATCCGATATAGAATACTGGGTATTAACAAACGATGAACGATTAACATACTGGAGCCAGATGAAATGCGATCAGTATCAGGAATGTCTTACTGAGATACAATTTTGCAATTTGTCATGGATACAAAGGAAAAAAGTCGATGGCTGGGGATTAATTCAAACAATTATTTCACTATCTAGTAGCACAGCACTTTCCACTGTGAGTATTCAGAATTTTGCACTCAAAGTTCAAGAATATCAAAGTTCTCATAAAAATGATGCAACATCTGTAGATAGGTTTGCTCTTGTTTTCGCAAGCAATATGATTACCACTGCCGACATTCAGCGGATAGGGGCAGAAGACGATGCTATTGGTCAAATCGTAGAGGAAAAAATTGGGAAAATTAAGTTAGAAGCCTCAAACCAGCAGACCCAGCTTCAATCAACTGCAAAAGAGAACGAGGTACTTAAAAGCAAGAATTCTGAACTGCATGATAATATTTTATTATTATCACAAAAACTTGAACTATCAGATTATGAACGGCAGAAAGACAAGTACCGCCAGGATTTAAATACAGAAAGTAAACAGCTAGCGCAGTTAGAAAAAGAAAAGCAACAATATGATAAATTGTTAACGTATTATAGCCAACGTATTAATTCCACAGCCAGAATTCTTTGTTTAATGTTGGCGTGTCCGGTATGTGTATTGCTATTCATATGTTACAAAAAGATAGACCCTCCCCATTTATTGCAATTAAAAAATTTTCTTGATCAAATACCGGATAAACTTTTCGATATAGGTTGGAATTTATTTACTTCTGTAATTATTGTCTTTGTATATTATTTTTTAGTAGTCTTGTTCTTCGCAGCCCCTATATCCCCCAAGGAATTATTCACAAGCCTACAGCAAAAACTGATGCGGTGTAGAGTTCTACACTATGCACGTAAAGAAGAAATTCCTACTGCTTATTGTGCTAAGGATTTAAACAGTCAGAGTCTAGAAATTGAACAAAAAATTACAAACTCTGAACAGCGAATTAAAAGCTTATCAAAGAGCTATGAAGCTATACAAGAAAAAATAGATGCACTTAAGAAACAAATTCCAATATAAATGCAACCTCTCCTAAAATTAGCAAATAGCCTTGCTTGATAGATGTTTTTGCCAAAGCTGCTTACTCATGCTCAAACCGACAGTATGCAAAACCGGTTGAGGCCATAGCCGGATAAAGATATTAATAAAGTTTGTTTTTCTCCCTTTTCTGAAAACACCATATTTCCCATAAACCCCTAAATAAACCCCCGTGGGATTTTCGGCTCTTCGAAAATCCCAC
>JAHHTS010000160.1 GCA_020024475.1 Oscillospiraceae bacterium | reverse complement strand
CCTGAGAGGTTTGTAAATCGTATTGAGTTGTACTGAGACGTTGATTAACGTTTTGGTAACTGGGAACGCTTGATTTTACTGCATTATTGGAATATGATGTTGCAAACACGTTACAAACGCAAGTCTTCTCATTACTCCTCAGTACACCTCCTAGACTTCAATTAAGAAATCTGACAGCAAGTTCCTGAATAGCAAGTATCGGACCTTGTGCATATGTTTCTTGGGGATACATTCTTTCCAGACATTCTGTTTCTTTCATCAAAAACGGAATCATTTCTACATCTCCTCGAACCCCAATTACTAAGCACAACATAGATTTTAAATATTAATTTCGGATATTGGAGTATTCTTTCATAAGCCAATTACAACAGTTCTTCCGTTGTTTCTGCTTGTTCAACCATTCTTTTTGAATGCAAATCCTATTCAGATTCGCCAAGCATTTTTTCTGAAATCGCATTGGCATATTCAATTCTTCATCTTTCTTAAAAAGAGTGTCTCTTAATCTTTTTGCTGTCAACTGAATTTGTTCTCGATCAGCTTTAATAGACTTATATTGATTTTGAAGCAAACGCTGATATTTTGAATCTTCCATTGCATCAATATCAATAAGAAGTAATGCCGATTCCACAACCGGTACCATATTATTAAAATTAATCGCACCATATATCCCCTGATTAATTTTCCTGAAATCTTTTGTGTTCTTCATTTTGCGATGTGTTTCTTTGGGCGATGTAAATGGAGTATAATATTTTTCAAATAATTGATGTATTCATCTTTGATATTATAAAATTTCATTTTTCCTCATCTGTCAAAAAAAGAGACGACATTACTCGCCTCTTTTTCATGTTCTCGCTTTATGGTGGAGTGATATGTACCCAGAATTCTGGGTACATATCATATCTGCACTGCTTTTATTTGCTCTCCATTTAAAATAGCTTAGTATAGTTGTTATTATCCATGGAAATACTTGGCGTAAATATCCCCAAATCAGCCCCCAATTTATCTCCATTAGTACCACCTTTTATAGTTGTAAAAATTATTCTATATATTTATTACTCTTTTTTGAACTTATCATATTAAACTTGGACTTATCTTGAACTAAATATGCCCCTTTACTTTCCCATAATTTCAATATTCTTGAGCTAATCTTAGACTAAATCCAACTAATCTTAGACTAAAATAGATTTTTAGCTCATTGATTGCGCTTCCTCACTAAATACCATTTTGCTGCATGTCCGGTTCCGCTAACATCAACTGTTCCTTCTCTTTTCATTGCTTGAAGAATATTAGAAACTTTTTTGGACTGTTGTTTTTCATCAAGAATAGCTGGCAATGCGCCTTCTAACACACTCTTTAGCTCAGTAACTCTCGCTTCATGCATGGTATCTAATGCATTATAAATAATCTTTTTATAAACATCATTAGATAAACCTTTATTTTTAATATATTCTGTTTTCCTTCCTACCATATCAGCCACTTTGTATGAAACATATATGTTAGGATATCTCCCTTCAGCTAGCCCTTGTTTCTTTAATGCTGTATAGTTGATTTTTGATATAATTTCATGTTTTTGAATTTTATCTAATAAAAATACTGTTTGCAAATCCAAATTACCATTAGCATGTAATAATTGAGTATAATTTTTGTCAAGAATCTTCCCATATATGGTTACTTTTACCCTATTAGGATTGCTTAAGTCATATGTTGGTAAAGGGAAACATTTTTCTTTTTGTATCTGATACATCATAGGAATTCCCATTGAATTTGTATCTATCATATATAAATTGACCATAGCTCTACACAAAAATGTGTTTCTATAATATGGAGGTTTATATCCTTCTTCCAAGGCTTTTTCTACTGTTTCCGGAATAAAATTCCCTTCATTAATAAAAACCAATCTATCCTCAAATTCTTCAAGATTGATCTTACCTCTTAGTTGATAATTTGAATGTGCTATACAATTATTTAAAACCTCTTTAACCACATCCGCCTCATACTGAAATGTCTCATCTGGAAATAAAGTCTGCTGACCTGCAATATATCTATATTTTTCATTTCTAACTTTAGCATATACTTTATCAACAGCTAACAATAAAGGCATGTCAAAATGTTCATACGCTTTGACAGTGCCGTTTCCATTATATAACGTCCAGGTTATCCTCGGTATAAATCCGTCAAATAAATAAGCTGCATCTTCCTTTCCCAACAAGATTAATGCTGCATTTGTTATCTTTCCTTTTATCAATATCCCAGCTTTATTCAATATTTCAACATCACTCATATTCTGCAACATTTCTGTAGATTTTTTTGTCGCATTTTGTTTCTTCATAAACAATTTTCTTGCGTAAGCAACAGCTTCTGGATCCAGATCATCCAATGTTGCTTCACTAATGATTTCTTTTGACCAATCCACACCTATTTGACTTCTTATCAAATCCATCTTATCCATGGGAAGAGGACATGTATTCTCATCTTCTCGTGCATAAGCCGCTCCATTCCAAGTAGTTGGAATGCCTCTTGTTGCAGGTGGAATCTGAAAGGCAACTATACGACGTCCATCAATTTTAACTTCATATATTTCCATGAATGTTGCTCTCTCATTAGTACCACCTACTATTTCTTTTTTTAAGTTTTGAAGACTTCCATTTTCTCGATAAGCTGTACCTACTATTTTCTTTGTATTGGTCACCCCAAATATAAGCCATGCTTCATTGTATCCTCTAATATTTGCCTCATTTCCCAACGCTGAAAAATATTTTCCTATATCTTTAAAAGAATAATTGGATCTAGCTTCCTTAAATTCAACCACTTCATCTTCAAAATCATCTATCATTTTTCGAATCCTTTTTATTAATTGCTGATCTGTATATATCATATGTTTCCTCTTTCTTACTAAAATCAACTATAAATCTCTTTCATTTTATATACCCAATGCATCATGCAACATTTCATTTGAATAATACTATCATTTCAGTAATAAAAGCCAATACTTATAAATAATTGTATGTAAAATCAACAATTATACTATTCCTAAAACAACCACATTGCATTACCAAGACTTCTCCACTTCTGTCCATTTTCATCGACCCAATATCTTGTTTTTCTTGGTTTTGTATCCGCTGAAACACGAAATGCCATATCTCCAAATCTGTATCCTACCCATGCTTTGTTCTCTTTTATATATGGAAAAATCTCTTTATAAGTTATTGCATTTTGATTTCCAATCAATAAATATTTTTATTATACTTTACAATTAATGAAAATAAAGACGCAAATAAACTAAATGGGGCATTCGTACAACATATATCACATTCTTTTAAATAATTGATACATTCTCTTGAACGAAAATCTCCATTTCCTTGTAATTTTCTCACAACCTTGTTGTTTGTTAATACATTCTTTGTTATTTCATCACTTACTTCTTTATCGCTATCGCCTGGCATCTCCGTTGCTATTAGTACATATTAATTTTTTCAACCTTAACTGATTAAAATTCTTTTAAAAATAATAACAGAAATTCGATTGAAAAGGGTCATCGCAATTACAAAAAACAATTTTATTTTTAAATTGTTCTTTATAATGTATCAATTCTTCTGCTATTGTTTCATATGTTGTATACCATTCATCTGTGTTATCAGATGAGTATTTTGCACTATTATTTCTCGCTGTCTAATTTTTTAAGCCATTTCTGCTTTTCTTCATACTCTTCAAGATATGCAGATAGTGCTCTCTCAACTGCAGTTGTTTTTGTTTGTCCCGCATCATCACAAATTTCTTTCAATTTATCATAAATTGAAGTCTCTATACACACATTTAAGTAAGTTCCATTCTTTTTTGGTCTTGCCATTTTATTACCTCTACTTTTTCTACCACAAAATATACATTTGTATCATACCACTATAAACTACTTAATTCAACTATTCACTACTGATTATTTTCTAAATTCCACAGCGTTTCAGGGTAAAGAAAAAACCCCAGAAACACAAGGTTTCTGAGGTTTTGTATACTTTTTGTATTCTCTTTTCGACAATCGAAATTAACGTTTTGAGAACTGTGGAGCTCTACGAGCTGCTTTAAGACCGTATTTCT
>JAHHTS010000159.1 GCA_020024475.1 Oscillospiraceae bacterium | reverse complement strand
TGGGAGGTTTTTTGTTTTTAAAAGGAGAATTGTGGTTGTCGTTAAAATAGTAGAAATTGAGTAATAATCTATACTATATATATTTGTATTTTTGAAATACTATACTAGAAAGAAAAGAAGATGAATAAAATTTAAAAGAAAATTTATACAAAATGTATTTATTTTCGCGCGTGTGTGCTATAGTGTAGATATGGAGGGTGTAAAAATGAAAGATATATTTTTGATTAACTATTCTGTTAAGGGAATAAAAACATTAGATAAACTTGTTTCATTATCGTTTTACAAAAAGATTATTTCGAAAAACATTGATACACAGGAATATAATGTTAAAGGAATTTATGGTATGAATGGTTCTGGAAAATCTGGAATCGTAACTTCTGTAGATATTTTGAAAAACGTTCTCATTAATCCAGGATATTTGAATAATCCAATTGTGCAAAAAAAATTAGATGCAATTATTAATAAAAAATTAGGAGAATTATTTATAGAAGCAGATTTTATTACAAAATTAGACAGTGTGTTAATATATTTTAGCTATAAATTGACTTTATCAAAAAATAAAATAGGAAAATACATTATTTCTTATGAGCAACTCTCTTCAAAGAAGGCAACTTCAAAGAGTGATTCGATGGAAACTATTTTTGAGGTTATTGATGGGGAAATAGATACTCTTGGGGAAGGGGATAGCTTGTTTTCTAAAATGATTTTACGTAAGACAATAAATCTCTTAGAGAATACATCTATGTGCGCTTTATTTTATGAAAAGATTTTAAACTCTGAGATAAATGAGCATAGAGAATATATAAACTGGATTTTTAGTAGTTTAAGTGTATTATTTGTATTTGGTCATAAGCTACATGTATATTTAGATCAATCAGATGATCACAGCGAATATTTTGTTAAGAATACATTACAGTATATGGATGAAAGAGAAAATGATAATCCAGATATGGATTTATTACTGAGTCATTTTTTGGTAATGGATGCAGAACGGTTGAATGTGATAAGAGTTTCAGAAAATGTTATGGTTAAAGAAATGTATGAACATTTTGAAGCTACTATTAAAAATTTATATGAATTTATTCATATTTTTAAAGCGGATTTGAAAGGGATTGAAATAGATAGGAAAGAAGATCATGACGCATATATTTGCAGTTTGATAATGATATATGATTCGTATAAAATTCACGCAGAATTTGAGAGTACAGGAATAAAGAAACTTATTAAATTGTACGCATACTTAAGAGAAATAGTTCAAGGTGGAATTGTTTTTATTGATGAGTTTGATTCCAATCTTCATGATGTTTATTTGTGTGCATTATTGGAATATTTAATGGAATATGCTGAGGGACAACTTTGTTTTACTACGCATAACGTAGGGCCAATGGATATTCTGAAAAAACACAAAAAATCAATAGATTTTTTATCGATAGATGGAAAGATATATCCGTGGGTAACAAATGGGAACTATTCACCATCAAAACTTTATAGAAATGGTATGATTGAGGGCTCTCCATTTAATGTAGATTCAATTGATTTTATTGGGATTTTCGGATTAAATGAGGAGGAGGAATAATGGGTCTTCAATTGATTTTTGTGGTTGAAACAAATAAAAAATGTAAATCGGATTGGATTTATATAAAAGACACAATTGACCGTTTTTATCAATATGACCAAGCGCAAATTAAACTTAGTCCTATATACATGGATGGAAAAGGAAAATATAAAAATAAAGAAAAAGAAATTTCTAGTTTGATTTCTCAATACGCAGCGGGGGCTAAGACTAATCAATCTAAAGTTATATTTTGCTTTGATTGTGATGATTATGATAGTAAACCAGAAGATGCAGATTTCTTAAGTAATGCTAAACGTTATTGTAGTGAAAAGGGATATGACTTTATATGGTTTTGCAAAGATATCGAACGCGTATATTTAGGTAAAAAGGTGGATGACAGTTGTAAGAAGAAGGAGTCTGCAATATTTAAGGCAAAAAAATTAATTAATGAAGTAGACGAAAGTAGATTGGCTGTTAATACCTATCGAGCTAATACGAGTTGTATTATGAATGTAATTGGTAAATATTTACGTAGAAAGTAAATTAGTTTAGGGTAAGAAAAATATAAGGTGGTTGGAAAATAAAATACTGTTATAAACATTGGGGAAAATATGCTTTATTACATGAGTAATGAATCAAATATATTTAGAAGGGGGTATATATGGATATAAAGGAAACTTTCAAAGCAGAGGTGGCAAAACAGTTACCTATTAAAGAAATATACGATGATTTAGCGCATCCAGCATTAAGTACAGTTGGTCAGACGTTACAAGGAGCAACAAAAGTTGCTTTAGCACCAATTTCCGCTATGGTTTGGGATTATGCTAAAATAGCAGATTATTTGAATGTGGCAATACCAAAATATTTTGTAAAGAAAAAAATAGAGACAGAAAAAATAATATCACCTGATCCAGCGGTTGCGGTTCCATTGGTAGAAGCTATGTGATATACATCGCATAAACCGGAATTGAGAGAAATGTTTACGAATTTGCTAGGTGCTTCAATGAATTGTGAAGTTATTGATGAACATCCTGCATTTGTAGAGATTATTAAGCAATTAACTTCAGACGAATGTAAAATGCTTAAAGCTTTGTATAAAAATAATATATTACCAATGATGAAACTACGAATAAAATTAGATAAAGAAGAGGGAGAGGGGGATGTCACACCATATTTTAGTGATTTATGTTATGTTGTAGGATGTCATTATCCTCAAAAGTTTCCGGAATATTTAGATAATTTACATAGACTTGGTTTGGTTGAAGTTGATTATGATCGTTATTTAACTAATAATCAATACTATGAAAAATTAAAAGAACATAAGGCGTTTGTAAATGTTGTATCTACTGAAACATCTACAATTATTGAAAAGAAGAGTATATATAAATTGAGTGAAATGGGGAAAAAGTTTTGTAGTATATGTTTGGAATAACTTCTTATACATAAGGTACAGTAGATTTGAAGTGTAGTGATAAGTAATGAAACGCTCTAGGTTTGTAACATGTTTGCAACAATACACCTTGCAAACCTCGTCAAATCAATAATCTCAAGTTCTCAAAACGTTAATTTCAGTTACGCAAGAGATAATCTTTGGAACTTGGATTTACGTTCAAATCGTAAAGTATGGGAGGAAACTGGATATTTCAATGGAGAGGTAAAAAAGCAGGGAAAAGAAAAAGCCCTTGCGCATCACAAGGACAACTTCTCAGAGTTTTTGATAGCTCTACCTCACAAATTCAGTATATTAAAGGCTCTGAGAAAATACAACGAAAATTTTGAAGGAGTTAAATTGAACATTTTTCATGTAGTAAAAGAAAACGTAACTATAAGGCAGGCTGCCAAGCAGTACACCGAGAAGAACGCTGTACCAGACCGAAAAGAAATTTGAAGAATGAGGTATCTCCATTTTATCGGATTATCTTCATTTGCTGGAAGAAGCATTGGATCAGAGGGAAATGAACTCTAAGCCGTACTCTTAGGAATGGTTTGAGGATGGGCAGATTGATGAGGTTACATTTTGCGAAATTTTCCTGCAAAGAATGCCATTGAAATGTATCAACGGTATCTTTTTCAGTTATGATGGAATGCTACCGGACAGCGCAGTGGAGAAAGAAATTTACAGAATGGTAAAACCGGTTCTTACGAAAGGGATTTCACAGAGAAGAAAGAGTTTTGCCTAAACCGATTGCCTGTAAATTATGAAAGGAAAGAAGCAAAGCCAGAAAAGTGGTTGAAATTTCTTTCAGAACTGTTGGAGGAAGAGGATATTCCTACCTTGCAGGAATATATGGGATATTGCATAATCCCATCCAACAAGGCACAGAAGTTATTGATTATCTTAAGAAAAGGCGGAGGGGAAAATCACGTATCGGTTTGGTTATGAGAAAAATTCTCGGAACGAATAGGAATGTAAGCAATATTCAAAAGGTAGGCATAACCGTTTTGCAAGGGCGGATTTGGAATACCGGCTTTTGATGGTGGATGACGATATGAAACTGGAAGCCTTGAAAGACACCGACTACATTAAAAGCATAGTCACTCTTGAGGATAAGATGGATTTGGAACGAAAGTCAAAGTAAAGTGTGCAGGGGAATT
>JAHHTS010000016.1 GCA_020024475.1 Oscillospiraceae bacterium | reverse complement strand
GTAAAATGATTCTAAAATATAAATGATCTGTCAATCAATTTAAAAGTAAGTTAAAAGGTCACACAAAATATATTTTGTTATGACTATGAAATATAATATTTACAGTTGCTAAAATAGTTGTAAAATAGTACAATGTATCATGTATAGTTATGTAAAAAAAATAAAAAAATGGTGAATAATGAAAAACTACAATATTTCAGGCACAATAGTGGTTTACAATAAACCTGAAGATGCTTATAAAACTGTGAAAAGTGTGAAGCAATTTACAGATGATAACTTTTCATTGTATATAGTGGATAATAATAGTAATGAAAAAATTGGTGAAATGCTAAAAAAGGATTTTGAGGCCGAATATATTATTTTAGATAAAAATATTGGATTTGGAAAAGGACATAATAAAGTCTTAGATAAATTAAATTCAAAATATCATTTTGTGATAAACCCTGATATTTTGATAAATAAAGATACAATCAATAATCTTTGCGACTTTATGGATGAGCATCCTGATATAGCAATTGCTTGTCCAAAAGTGTTATATCCAGATGGAAACATTCAATATATAGCAAAGAAAAAGCCAAGTTTGTTGGCATTGGTTTCAAGACGTATACATTGTAAGTTTCTACGAAAAATTGAATATGATTATCTTATGAAGAATAAAGACCAAGATAAGCCTTTTGAAGTGGATTTTTGCACGGGATGTTTTTTTGTTATTCGTACAAACGTATTTAAAAAAATCGATGGATTTGACGAAGATTATTTTTTGTATTTTGAAGATGCAGATATAACAATGAAGGCAAAACAGTTTGGTAAAGCTTATTATGCTCCTTGTGCAGATGTTGTTCACTTTTGGCACAGAGAAACTACACAAAGCAAAAAACGGTTTTTGATTCAATTGAAATCTATGTTTATATATTTTAGGAAATGGGGCTTCAAGCTCAAATAAGGAGATTTAATAATGAAAGGTATAATTTTAGCAGGTGGTGCAGGCACTCGTCTGTATCCTCTTACAATGGTTACTTCAAAACAGCTTTTGCCTGTTTATGATAAACCGATGATTTATTATCCTTTGTCAACACTTATGCTAGCAGGTATAAAGGATATACTTATTATTTCTACACCTCAAGACACACCACGTTTTGAGGCATTGCTCGGCAATGGTAGTCAGTTTGGATTAAATTTGTCATATAAAGTTCAGCCAAGTCCAGATGGCCTTGCACAGGCTTTTATTTTGGGAGAGGATTTTATTGGTAAAGAGCCTTGTGCCATGATTTTAGGAGATAATATTTTCTATGGTGCTGGATTTGGTAAAATTCTTCGTGACGCTGCAGAAAATGCAGAAAAAGGCAGAGCAACAGTTTTTGGATATCATGTTGAAGATCCCCAGCGTTTTGGAATCGTTGAATTCGATAAAGAAGGAAAGGTTCTTTCCGTTGAAGAAAAACCAGAAAGTCCAAAAAGTAACTATGCAATTACTGGACTTTATTTTTATAATAAAGATGTAGTTGAAGAAGCAAAAAAAGTAAAACCTTCAGCACGTGGAGAACTTGAAATTACAACACTTAATGATCAGTATTTACAGAAAAGCATTCTTGATGTTAAACTACTAGGTAGAGGGTTCGCATGGCTTGATACAGGAACAATGGACAGCCTTGTAGAAGCGGCAAACTTTGTTCAGACAATCGAGAAAAGACAAGGAATTAAAATTTCTGCTCCTGAAGAAATTGCATATAAAAATGGATGGATAACAAAAGAACAGCTTCTTGAAAGTGCACATAGATATGGTAAAAGTCCATATGGAAAACATCTTTACAAAGTAGCAGAAGACAAACTTGTTTATTAAGAGGTAATTATGAAAATTTTGATTACAGGTGCTAATGGCATGCTTGCAACACAGGTTATCACTGATTTGAAAAGAGGTTATACAGAACTTGGAAAAATCCCACAGAATTTTATTGGTGCGGAAATTTTAACTACTGATGTAGATGCTCTTGACATCACCAAAAAAGATGCTTGTGAAAAATACATGGCTGAAAATAGACCAGAAATAGTTATAAACTGTGCAGCTTACACAAATGTTGATGGATGTGAATCACATCAAGATGATGCATTCAAAGTGAATGCTATTGGCAGCAGAAACCTTGCTATTGCTTGTGAAAATATAGGTGCAAAACTTGTTCATGTTTCAACTGACTATGTTTTTGCAGGAAATGAGCCTACACCAAGAAGAGAATACGATATCCCACACCCTATTTCTGTTTATGGAAAAACCAAATTAGCTGGTGAAGAATTTGTAAAACAATATTGTAAAAAAAGTTTTATTATTCGTACATCTTGGCTTTATGGATATAACGGTAATAATTTTGTTAAGACCATGGTTAGACTTTGCCATGAGAAAGGAGGAGCATCTGTCGTAAATGATCAGCATGGTAATCCTACAAATGCAGCGGATCTTTCTCATCATCTATTAAAAATTGCTGATAGTGAAGAATATGGAACATATCACTGTACTGGTAATGGTGAATGTACATGGTTTGAATTCGCTCAGAAAATTGCTAGTCTTGCAGGATTCGAAGGGGTTATGAAACCTTGCACAAGTGATGAATTTCCTACACCTACAAAACGACCAGAGTACTCAGCTCTTGATAATATGATGCTTAGAGTTACTGTAGGTGATGAAATGCGTGACTGGAAAGATGCTCTTGAAGCTTATTTTGAAAATCAGGATAAATAGGAGAAATAAATTATGACAATTATTGTAACAGGTGGTGCCGGATTTATCGGTTCGAACTTTGTTTTCCATATGCTTAAAAAATACCCAGATTACAGAATTATTTGTTTAGATAAACTTACATACGCTGGTAATCTTTCAACCCTTGAACCAGTTATGGATAATCCTAATTTTCGTTTTGTAAAGGCTGATATCTGTGATAGAGAAGCTGTTTACAAACTTTTCGAAGAAGAAAAACCAAATATTGTAGTTAACTTTGCAGCAGAAAGCCATGTGGATCGTTCTATCGAAGACCCAAGTATCTTTTTGAAAACAAATATCGAAGGTACAGCTGTTCTTATGGATGCTTGCCGCAAATATGGAATTCAGAGATATCATCAGGTTTCAACTGATGAAGTATATGGTGACTTGCCATTGGATAGACCTGATTTGTTCTTTACAGAAGAGACACCTATTCATACATCAAGTCCTTACTCATCATCAAAAGCAGGTGCAGACCTCCTTGTTATGGCTTATTATCGTACATATGGTTTGCCTGTTACTATCAGCCGCTGTTCAAACAACTATGGACCTTATCATTTTCCAGAAAAGCTTATTCCACTTATGATTGCAAATGCACTCAATGATAAGCCTCTACCTGTTTACGGTGAAGGTATCAATGTTCGTGATTGGCTATATGTTGAAGACCATTGTAAAGCTATCGACCTTATTATTCATAAAGGTAAAGAAGGAGAGGTTTATAATATTGGTGGTCATAATGAAATGCGTAATATAGATATTGTAAAAATTATCTGTAAAGAGCTTAATAAACCAGAGAGCTTGATTACTTATGTTAAAGACAGAAAAGGTCACGACATGAGATATGCAATCGACCCTACTAAAATTCATAATGAACTTGGCTGGCTTCCTGAAACAAAATTTGAAGATGGTATTAAAAAGACAATTAAATGGTACCTGGACAACAAGGAATGGTGGGAAGAAATCATTTCTGGTGAGTATCAGAACTACTATGAAAAAATGTATAAAGATAGATAAAATAAAAAACTTCCATGTTGTTGCATGGAAGTTTTTTATTTTAAAATTAACAAAAATCAGATATCTTTTTTTTATGCATGAATTTTGCAAACATGAATATTAAAATAGATATTGCAGAGAAGCAAAATACTATTTTCGTACACATTGCTAGAAAAAAGTTTAATGGGAACATATTTATCATTGTACTAATTTGTGGGTCTAATAACCACAAGTCATTTCTAAATAGCAATTTATGGAATAAATTCCAAAAACTATTAAAATCATATATAAAAGCAAAAATAATTATACTAATAATAATTGCAATAATTATTGCAGAAAATTTATATGCTGAGTAAAATTCGTTCCAAAATATTTTATTTTTATCTTTTTTGAATAGATAAATTAGCAAAATAAAAGAAATTAAAAAAATAATATACATAATGTTTTTAAAAAATAAATATAAATTTTTAACATCAATCATATGTGTTTTTTCTCTATTATCAAAAACTTCAGATTGCTTTCCAAATTTTTCTGCTCGCATAGATAAGTTATCCGTTTTATCGTTTAAATAATCTAACAAAAGCTTGGTTGATTTGCTTAGGTCTTCGATAGACATACCAGTTTCATAAGTAGTGTTGTTTATTAGATATTGCTTTTCATAAAAAGATGTATTGTTTACAATAGAAAATATTGAAAAAAATAAGCTAAACAAAACAAGAGAAGATGTGAGTATTTTATAATATATTTTTTTCATAAAATTACCACCAATATTTATAATTTGCCTATATTCTATCACAAATATAAATTTATTCAATAGTCAAAATACTGTGTGTTAAATTTATTGCTATATTGTAAAATTTCTTGGTAAAAATTGATTTTTTTCATAAAAATATGTATAATATAATAATATGAAAACAATATGTTTATTGTGTTTTATATGCTGAAAGAGAGGTATATATTGTGAAAATTTCACCTTCGATTTTGTCCGCAGATTTTGCAAATCTTGCAAGAGATTGCAAGATGGTTATGGATGCAGGTGCGGACATGTTACATATTGATGTTATGGATGGGCATTTTGTACCTAATATTTCCATCGGCATACCTGTTGTAAAATCATTGCGTAAACAAAGTGACGCATTTTTTGATGTGCACCTTATGATAAGTAAACCACATTTATATGCAAAACAATTTTGTGATGCAGGTGCAGATTTAATCACTTTTCATCTAGAAAGTGATAGTGATATTGATAAAACAATTGATATAATCAAATCTTGTGGTAAAAAAGTTGGAATAGTTATAAAGCCTGCAACTCCTGTAGAGATGGTCTATGATTATATTGATAATGTTGATATGGTGCTGGTTATGAGTGTTGAGCCAGGATTTGGGGGACAAAAATTTATACCAGAAGCAATCGACAAAATAGCAAGAATTCATAGCAAGGCAAAAGAATTAGGACTTGATGAACTTATGATAGAAGTTGATGGCGGAATAAATGAGAACACTGGCCATATGTGTAAAAACGCTGGGGCAAATGTTCTTGTTGCAGGAAGCTATATTTTCGGCGCTGTTGATATGAAACAGGCAATAAAAAAATTAAAGGCATGAGAGAGATTTTAACTAATGAATAAAATTAAAACAAAAATAGACAGCATAAGTTATTATGACGATATGTTTTTAGCTATGTTACCAATAATTTTATGTGCAAGCGTAGTGTATTCACGGAGAGTTATTCTTATTTGTGGAATAGCAGCTATTACTGCTCGCGTTGTTGATGTAGCTATGGCTTTATTATTAAAAAAAGATATAGATGCTGAGGATAAAAGCAGTATTATTGCTTCTATCACATTTTCTATGATGCTTCCTGTATCAATACCACTTTATATAGTAGTGGTTACAGTTGCATTGGTTGTTATGATTGGTAAACATGTTTTTGGTGGTAAGGATGTATATCCTTTTAGCTTGGCAGCACTGGCTATGTGCATGGCGGCAGTTAACTGGCCAGAAAATGTTTTTCAAGCTGTTAGGCCTCTTACTAAAGTGAATTTTTGGACAGGTGAAGCTATTAACGGCGTTTCAGCTCCTGCACTTATAAAGCTTGGTGGTTTACCTTATATTTCTACTTTTGATTTACTTTTAGGAAATCATCCAGGTGCTATGGGGATGAGTTTCTTGCTTGTAATATTAGCCTGTGGAACATTCTTGATAGTTAATAAACGAATAACATGGCATGTTCCTGTTACATTTTTAGTTACTTGTGCAATTTTTTCATTGCTTTTTCCAAGAATATATGGTGTTTCAAGATGGTATAGTCTTAAATATGAAATGCTTTGTAGTAGTATTTTATTCTTTTCAATTTTTCTTATAAATGAACCCGCTACAACCCCTAAAAATCCAAAAGCAAAAATTGTTTTTGGATTTATATGCGGAATTATGACAATGATTTTTAGATACTTTGGCAGTTACGAAATTGGCGGTTGTTTTGCTTTATTACTTATAAATGCAACAGTAGGATTTTGGGATAGATTATTTGAAAACGATACTAAAGAATCAGAAATTTTCAATTTTATAAAGAAAAATAGATTAGCTACTGTGTCGGAGAATTCATCTGTTTCACAAGTTAAAATAAAAAAAGTGGAAAATAAAGTATCTAATAATAATTTTAATAGAAATCAGGTTAAAAATAATTCATTAAATAGTAATTCTGTGAAAAACGCTAAGTCTAAAGATAATTTGTCTTATACTACAACACTTGATATTATATCGCGTGCTGAAGATTCAATAGATGAAGTTGAGTTTTCAACACAAACTATTGATATGAATGAAGCTTTGAAAGATTTCGAAAAATATAGTAAGGAGGGGAAATAATGGATAGAAAAACTAAAATCCATAACGAACTTCTTAATTGGGATGATACAGTAAGAAAAAGAAAAATAACATTATCAAACCCGGTTTTTATAAAAGGACTAGCTCTTGCTCCCCTTGCTATTGCAGCAACTAGCTTGAAAAGTAGTTTTATATTATCGGCTATGGTTGCATTGATACTTACACCTACACGTGTTGTTACCTCACTCATAACTAGAAAAATGAGTATACCGCTTAAAACTTTCTTTTATCCAATGGTTTCAGCAATTATATTTGGATTCGCATATTATGCAATGTATAAATTTATGGGGACAACAGCATTCTCTCTAGGTCTTTACTTGCCTATATTAGTTGTGGACCCACTGATTGTTAAAAACTTTGAAAAAACTAGGAAAGAATCGTTTCTTTACTCAATAATTAACGGTTTGAGGAATACTGTAGGATTTATAGTTGCATGCCTATTGATTGGAGCTTTGCGAGAAATTTTAGCGTTTGGTACACTTGGAGAAATTAAAATTTTGTCTGTAAGTTTGCTACCTATGGCATACAATAGCTTTGGTGGTTTCTTTATTATAGCCATTATTAGCGCACTGTGGAGCAAAATGTCTCATAAATACCATGATAAACTTATACGGGAGGACGCATCGTATGACAATGCTTAATGCTATAGCATCATTTTTTGCATATACAATAGTTGCTATTGGTGCACAGAATGTTATATTCACACGTGGCTTAGGATTGTCAAACGGGCTTCGTATGATAAATGACCCTAAAAAGGATACACTTTATTTTTGTGCATCTTTTTCACTTTTCCAACTTATAAACAGTGTACTGGCGTACTTTGTTCTTCCGCTTATTACTCGTTACAAGTTTGAACAATATGCTAGATTTGTAAGTCCAGTTATAATAGTTATGTGTTGCGCTTTTAGTTTTATAGTTGTAGTTTTTATTCTTAGTATTATTGTAAGTAAGCAAGTGTTTAAAAAGATTGTTTTGTCACTTACAAGCGCAAGTATCAATAGTGCAATTGTGGGTACAATCATATTAACTACTAGCCGCGGTTTTAATTTAATAGAAACAATTGGTTTTGCAGTAGGAAGTAGCATTGGATACTTCCTCGCTATGATCCTTATTAGTGAAGGAAACAGAAAAATTCGTCACGATTTAGTTCCTGAACATTTTAAAGGATTACCTATAATGCTTATTTATATTTCAGTCCTTGCTCTCGCTATATATGGGCTTACTGGCAATGCGGTTGCACTTTAAGGAGTTTTTAAATGTCTAGAAAACAAAAACCTATGAAAATAAAAAGACATAAAAAGACTATGTCTTCTAACGGCGCATCTGAAACAATAAAAGAGTTTATTCATATAGTCCTAGGTGTCGTTCTTGTTGTTGGGATCGGATTTTTGTTAGGAAAACCAGTATTATCTTTTCTAGAAAATGTAAATGATAAATCTTCTTCATCATATGATTCTAAAATAGTGTCTTCATCTGATAATCAATCATCTTCACAAGATATATCTGCATTTATTATAGATTCATCATCAAATAATGAATGGATAGATGATAATGCTTTGAAAAATCAGAATAGAAAGTATTTTTACACTACTCCACAGAGTTTAGATTCAGCAGAAAAAATTGATGCAGTAATAGCTCAAATGAAACAAAAAGGAGCTACTCATTGCGTATTTGATGTAAAAGATTTAGATGGAAATATTATGTATGATTCTAATAACGAATACGCAAAGCAACTTATTGGAAATATTAAGATAGATGTTAAACTTATTGCGGAAAAAATGAAACAAAACAATTTGGTTCCAGTTGCAAGAATTTATACATTTATGGATAAACTCATTTCTAATATAGAACGAACCACAGCAGTAATGTATGCTGGTACTGATACAAGATGGCTAGACTCAAGTTTGGCACTTGGAGGTAAACCTTGGGCAAACCCAGCTAATAAGATAGTACAGGATTATATCCTAGATATTACTGAAGAGATAATGTCATTAGGTGTAACTGAGATTGTTTTTGCAGGTTTTAGCACACCAACTGGTTATAGTCTGGATAAAAGGGATTTTGGTGCAACAATAGATCAAGTTTTGGCAAATATGAAAAATCTTTTGAACACTTTGGAAGCAAAAATTTCTGCTAAAGGTGGGTGTGCTATATGGCAATTTGAATACTCAGCGGTTAAAACAGAAGGTAATTACGCACAATATATTGTTCATCCATATCAATTAGGGGCAGATAACATAATAATAACTGCAAAAGGTAGTGAAGTTGATGTTCAGGAGGCTGTTAATCAGCTAAATAATGATAGTAAATCTCAAGAAATAAATATTACTTTGTGGATTACTGATAATGTAAATTCGAATTTGACGAATACAATGAATAATTATTTTGTAAATTAGTATAGTTCAATGGCAGGTCTTAATAGATTTGCCATTGTATTTTAAATGGATAAGTTATGATATATAAAGTTGAAACATTGGCAAAAGGAACTAAAGTTTGCATAAATTCTACACATCGTTTTGGTACGGATGCATTTCTATTAAGTGACTTTTGTGGCTTGAAATATGCACAAACAGCACTTGATATTGGGTCAGGTTGTGGAATAATTCCCCTCAGGTGGAAAGATAGGGGGCATAAAGGAATGGCAGTGGCATTGGAAATAGATGCAGATGGAACACGGCTTTTGAATGAAAGTATAAAACTTAATAATTTTGAAAATATAATTGCAATTAACGATGATATACGCAAATGGAAAAGCGATATGCAATTTGATGTAATTACATGTAATCCACCATATTTTACATCCGGCAAACCAAAAGATGATGAGAAAAAAGCATCTTTTAGGCATCAAATTACACTTACAGATAATGATGTGGCTGCTGCAGCTTATAGACTGCTTAAAGACAATGGAAAACTTTGCATATGTCAAAGGCCTAGTCAATTAGCTGCTGTTATATATGCGATGAAATCAAACAGGATTGAACCAAAGATTATTCGTTTCGTAAGGCAGAGAAAAAATAGCGAACATCCATGGCTTGTTTTAGTAGATGGACGAAAAAATGGAGGAGTCTCACTGACTGTAATGCCTGATCTTATAATGGAAGACGAAAAAGGCGGATTCAGCAATGAAATACTTAAAATTTATAATAAAATATAGTTATTAGATAAATATAATATTATATATGGAGGAATAATGGCAGGAAAAATTTATGTCGTTGCAACACCAATAGGCAACCTTAATGATTTAACACCAAGAATTAGACAAACTTTTGAAGAAGTGGATTTTATCGCTGCTGAAGATACGAGAGTAAGTGTTAAATTGCTTAATCATTTCGGAATAAAAAAACCTATGGTGAGCTATTATGAACATAATCTACGACAAAAGGGTGATTATATAATTCAGAGGGTACTTAACGGAGAGAATTGTGCTATATGTTCCGATGCCGGAACACCTTGTGTAAGTGACCCAGGAGAGATTTTGGTTAAGCAGGCCCACGCTGCAGGTATTAAGCTTGTTCCTATACCTGGTCCTAGCGCCGTTATAACCGCACTATGTGTAAGTGGACAAGATACAGGAAGATTTTGCTTTGAAGGATTTCTTTCTACTGTAAAAAAACAAAGAAGGGAACATCTTGAAAGTTTGAGAGAAGAAAAAAGAACAATGATTTTTTATGAAGCTCCTCATAAGCTGCTAAATACGTTAAAAGATTTTTGCACATATTTTGGTTATGATAGAAAACTTACAGTCGCAAAAGAGTTAACTAAACTGCATGAAGATATAAAACTTACTACAATAGGTGAAGCATTGTCATTCTATCAAGAAAATACACCAAAAGGTGAGTTTGCATTGATTTTGCAAGGTTATGTGGCACCTGAAATAGAAGAGGAAAATATTGATGATTTGGTAAACAAATGTTTAGAACTTATAGAAAATAATAATATTTCTGTAAGTGAGGCTGCTAAAAAAGTAAGTGCAGGAACAAAGTTTAGTAAGAGTCAAATTTACAAAGCCGTTCAACAATTAAAAGAATAAAAGGTGATTAAATGCGTTATATAGTTATAAGTGATACACATGGCTATAAAAATTATCTTAATAGGATCATTGAAAAAGAAAGTGATATAAAAAATATAATTTTTCTTGGTGATGGACTAAATGATATTCTTACATTTAAGGCAGAAAATCCAGAATATAATATTGTTTCAGCAGTTGCTGGCAACTGCGATGTAAACAAGGCTGTTCCGATTAAAGATATTATTACAGTTAAAGGTTATAGAATTTTGATTTGCCACGGAGATGGATATTATGTTAAAATGAGTCTTTTGCCGCTTAGAAAGGCTTGTATGGATATGAATGTAGATATAGCACTTTTTGGTCATACACATAAACAATATTATGAGTATTATGATGGAATCTACACATTTAATCCAGGAAGTGTTGCACCGTCTGTAAATCCTTTTAGTTGCTATGGAATATTGGATTTTACATATTCTAAACCGTTATTTTATCATAGAGAGATCTAGTTCATGGAAAGATATTCTTTTGAAAATATGAGTTTTAGTGATAGATATTCGTTAAATTAAAAACTTCCTATAAATTTTTTCATAGCTAATAGAATGCTTCAAAGAGCAATAGAATCTTTACACACTCCGCTCCCAGGACAGATGCCAACTTTAGCAGCAATAAATTATCTAGAAGAACCAACACAAAAAAGTTTTAGAAATTATGGACATTAGAGCAGCATCGTTACATTAAATGCTATCTAAGCTAGAAAAAAGAGGCTATTTAATAAGGACAAAAGATTATAATGATAAAATAACTTTAAATATAAAGCTTGCAAATAAAGGTAAATAGATAGCTATTATAGGAAAAAAATGAAACAAAGATTGCCGATAAGGCGTTTGATATACTTACGGCAGAAGAGAAAATACAAATAAAAAATATTCTAGAAAAGCTTATTAATAATTGGAATAAATAATAAAAATAATATTTAGTTATGAATAAAGAAAAATATAAATATAATTATATGAAGAAAAAACTATTCTATTTATTATGGTGGTGATTATTTGAGTATTGAACTTATAAAAGAATATATTGATCCACAGCTTTTTATAATTATTCCAATGATTTGGGGAATAGGAATGGCGTTAAGTCGTAGTAGAATAAAAAGAGATTTTATACCTATTATTTTGCTAATATGTTCTTGTTTGGTAGTTATACTTCATCTTATAAGTACAAAAATGATATTTGATAGCAAGTGTGTAGCAGCATGCCTTTTTGCTGGAGTAACTCAAGGAAGTGTTATTTGGCTATTTGCGTGGACGACTTATGAAAAATTTTTGAAAGAAAAGAAAGATTAGATAAAGTTTTATGGTATAATTTATAATGTGTCTTGTTCCAAAAAGTATGCTTGTATTCTTTTCCATTGAGTGTAAGAAATGGAAAAGTTATTATATATCTAATCGCATAATTAATAATAAATTTGATAAAATATAGATTTAAAAATAATAAAAAGGCACCCCTATTGGGTGCCTTTTTTAATCGACAACAAGTCCTGTTTCATAGCTTTTGTTGCCAATGTCTTCCATAAGTTCGTTTAGTGTTATTATTCCATTAAAATAATCTAGTCCTATCTTGATACATTCAGCTGAAAGATAGTCCGAACGAAGAAGAATGTTATTAAGATTTTCTGTACTATATAAACCAGTACCTAAATTTTTCCAAAAAGGGAAATCCGGTAAATCCATTACACATGGTTGTATTCTACTAGTAACAAATCCTTCTTCAAATCCCAAAATTTTCTCTATGATAAAAGCAGGTATATACTTCATTCTAGAAGGTGAGTAGAAGAAATTTTTAATAAGTTTTATATCGTGAAAAGCTTTTAGGTATTCTTCCCTAGGTATATCAAAGCTTTCATACGTAGCATCAACTGATTTTTTAAATAATGTTACAATTTGATCAATATGCATTTTATCAATTTCTGGGCAATATCTATCCACTTGAGCAGCTGGCTGACCAGTTTCTATCATACTTATTTGACTATCTAATGCACTTTCAAAAAAACTATGTCCAGAAGGACTATTAAATGGTGAACCATATGATTGTGTTATGTAATTTATATATGGATGAATGACACTATCAAGTGAATAGTGGCATAAAAATCCTAAACAGTAATCTTTTTGTGTGTCTGTTTGAGCAAATCTGAACATATTTCTTAAAAATAATCCAGTTTTCTCATTGTGCATAATGTGCCCGAGAGCTGCCAAATCATATTTTCTAAATGGATTATACATTTGATGGAAAAATAATGGGTCTGGGCCATTAGTTCCCCAAATAAAGCTGTTTATATCTCTCGGAGAGTATTCAGCAATGACAAGTGCATTTCTTGCACTGTGTTGATGTGTGTAGCTGTCAGCCATATTATACCTCCTTTTAAGTACAAATTAGTTTTTCTGAGTTTCTTTTATTTTTGGAAATATAATGAAGAAAAGGATTGCACCAATTATAAATATTATAAGAATACTCAATACACCCCAAGGTGATGCTTTAGCACTTATTTCATCAAGAATATCTAGTGAAGCTGTTGAGTCAACACCCATATTAGCCATGATTTTTTTTTGTGCAAAAGCTGTAGAAATACCGAAAAGTGTAGGTCCCATTATAGCAGAAAATTTTCCGAAAATATCATAGAATCCAAAAAATTCTCCACTTCTATCTTTATCCGGTATAAGCTTTCCATACATACTTCGACTTAGTGCTTGTATTCCACCTTGACTAGTAGCAATAAGAAAGGCCAAGAACCAAAATTGCCATGCAGTTTTTATAAAAAAGCCAAATATGCATATAAACATATATATACATATACCTAAGCTAATCATTCGATGAGCTCCATATTTTTCGCTAAGTCTTATGTAAAGAAGAGCAAAAGGCAGACCAAGTAATTGTATAAATAAAAGAGCAAGAAGCATTTGTGTGGAATCGATGCCAACAGAAGAGCCATAAATGGTTGACATATGTATGATGGTATTTATTCCATCTATATAGAAAAAATAGGCAATGAGAAAAACAAACATTTTTTTATTATTGTAAATTTCTTTGATGGTTATTTTAAGATTCTTGAAAGAATCCTTAATAGCACCTTTATATGGATGAATACCATGTACTTGTTTAACATTTTTGAGAAAAGGTATTGAAAAAATAGCCCACCATATAGCAGTAAGTATAAATGCGAAAGAAAGGCAAGTAGTCATTTCAATACCAACAAGATTCATAATCAAAAATATAAGAAGAGGAATTGTACTGCCTCCTATATAGCCCATACCATATCCCATAGTAGAAACTTTATCCATTCTTTCATCGGTAGTTACATCGGTTAGAAAACTATCATAGTATACATTTGCACCAGCATGACCAATACTGCATATTATATATAGTGCAAGTATGAGAAGTCCAGTTTTTTCACTAGCTTCTATTGTAGATACATCAAGTTTTGGTGTGATTGATAATAAGCAACATGAGATAATGCCTAATGACATAAAGCCCATAAAAAGTTTTTTTCTCATTCCATTAAAATCGCCTAATGCACCGAGAATTGGTGAAAGTAGTGCACAAACCAGCATAGCAAAACTTGTTCCGTATCCCCATCTGTTGATAGCAGAAGTGCTGTTCGCACTTATCGTGTCATAAAAAATTGGCAAAATAGTAACAATTATAACACTTTCGGCACTATTAGCCCAATCATACATCATCCAACTTTTTTCTTGTTTGGTATAGTTTTTAAGAAAATTCATAAAGATTACATCCTACTTAAATTACTTAATATATTTTAACATTAAATTTTTAAATAATCAAATACTATGAATTAAAATAAAGACGAAATCTCGATGAATTTTTATTGTTTTTCTAATTTTCCATCCGATAATTTGTATACGCTATCAGCATATTTTAATAAACTGTTGTCATGAGTTATCATAACTATTGCTGAACCAGAATTCTTTAATGACATTATTCCAGCGATTACAAGCTGTGCACTCTCTGAGTCAAGATTGCCGGTGGGTTCATCACAGAAAAGAATCTGCGGCTTTGTAACCAGTGCTCTTGCTACTGCAACTCGTTGTTGTTGACCACCAGAAAGCTGATGAGGAAAATTATATATTTTATCCTCTAGTCCCATTTTTTTTAGTGCAGAAATAGCCATATTTTTTCTTTTGAAATAGTTTACTTTATTATATTTTAAAGGGAGAGCAACATTTTCAATACTGTTTTTACTGCTGATAAGATTGTAGCTTTGAAAAATAAAACCTATATGCTTTCTCCTCAATGTGGACAATTTGCTACGATTTATATTTTTAATGGGAATATTCATTAAATATAATTCTCCACAATCAAAACTGTCAAGAGCACTTAAAATGTTAAGAAGAGTGCTTTTACCAGTTCCTGATGGTCCTGTAATTATACAGAACTCTCCGCTTTGGACATATAGATTTAGATTTTTCAAAACTTGTAAGTTCTCGTAACTTTTACATATATTTTTTGCTTCTATCATAATCCACCTATAATAAACTTTTAAATAATTATAGGGAAAAAGCCTTCCGAATAATCGGAAGGCTTTAAAAATATTTTAAAAAACAAGTCCTATTGCTCCTAAAAGGCCATAAGAAACTATGCCCATGATAATACCAGCGGTTAAAACACCTAAAAAAACTGCTAGCAAAGATTTTTTCTTGTCTAAATCTAATAAAGCGGCTGCAAGCGAACCTGTCCAAGCGCCAGTACCAGGTAATGGAATTGCAACAAATGTATATAAAGCCCAGTATTTAGCATCGCCGAATTTTTCACCAGCTTTGTGCCCTTTTTCTAGAAAGAATGTGGCAATTTTATTGAAAATTTTTATTTTAGTCATGTATTGAAGAACAGGTTTAACTAACCACAAAATAAAAGGCACAGGAATCATATTGCCAAAAGCTGCAACAACATATGTGTTTAAGAAAGGAAGACCTCTTGCGACACCTACTGGAACAGCACCGCGTAGTTCAACAATAGGGAACATGGATATAATGAATACCCATAAGTAATCTTTTATTATTTTATTCATTAAGAACCTCTTTCTATCTTTATTATTTGTTTTAGTAATATAAAATGTATTATAGCACAAGTAAGAATACAAATAAAGTAAAATAATTGTAAATATCATTAAATAAAAATTAAAATAACAAATATGTTATTTACACTAATTTCGTTGAATTGACAAACTTGAAAGTATATAATATCATATAAATATCCATGTCTACTATTGTAGATATTTACAATGCTATTATTTGTTAATAATATAGTTAAAGATTTTAATTAGAATCAACAGTATATACGTATGTGGAGAGAATAATGAAAAAAATTTTGTCATGTGTACTTGCATCGTTGACTATTGCAAGTATTTTAGCTGGATGCGTTAAGTCACCAGCAGAAGAAAACAATACTATAAATAAACCAAAAGAGTATCAACATAACCCACTTACTGGAGAGAAACAGCTTAAAGATTATCCAATGGGCCAGCGCCCAGTTGCAATAATGGTAAATAATATTATGAGCAGTGACTCATATCAAAGTGCATGGCCACAGAAAGGTATGTCTAGCGCAGATGTTGTTTTTGAAATGGAAACAGAAGGCGGTATTACCAGATATATGGCTATTTACCGTGATTGGACTAAAATACCAGTTGTAGGTCCTATCAGAAGTGCTAGAGATCAGTTTGTACAGTTAATGTTGCCTTATGATTGCCTATATGTTCATGATGGTGGTTCATCTTATGCAAAAGAAATGCTAGCAAAATATAACTATGAGAATAAAGATCTTCAGCCTAATAAAAACATCGCTTTTCGAGATCTTACAGAATATAACAAGGGACTTAAAGCAAAAGAACATACAGAATTTACATCTGGACAACTTATTACTGAAACAATAGAAAGTGGAAAATTTGATATAGATTGGAAAAAAGAACCACAAAATTTATTTAATTGGGTTAATTATGATGAGCCATTAAGAAATCTAGATGGTGATGATGCTACAACAATAGAGTGGGACTTCTCTCAGCTTTATGCAGCAAAAATGACATACCATCCTGAAACAAATAAATATACAAAAGACCATATAAATCTCACATCACGATTTTCTAAGCCTCTTATTGATGCAGGTAATAATGATATTGATGTTGAATTTGATAATGTATTTCTTCTTTGGACTCAAATAGAAAAATATCCTGATGGTGTTTTATCAAATGTAAGTCTTTCGTGGGGAGGAGTAGGTTACTATTTTAATGGAGGTAAAGTTGAAAAAGTTCGTTGGCTAAAAGGTAGTCCTAATGACCCATTGAGAATAGTTTCGCTCGATGGCTCTGAAGAGGATATAAAAATAAATATAGGCAAAAGCTATATTTCTTTTGTTGATTTAGACTATTTTGGATCTTTTGCGATTAATGAACAATTAGTAGATGTAAACAATGACTATAAACCTGTTGAAGAAGGTTTATCTGATAGTGGTGATTTTGGAATTGAATCAACTGATGAATAATTGATTAATATTAGTTTTAATAATAAATTAACTGATTTTACACAATTTAACCTATAAAAAATGATATAATCAGTTTACAGTTTTTATGTTTTAATATATAATTTAGAAAAAATACAAATATTTAGTAAATGAGGTGTTTATCATAAAAAAGATAATTAGTTTAGTATTGATAGTTGGTTTATCAATATCTATGTTTACAGGTTGTTTCAATAAACAATCTTTAAACAATGAACTCAAAAATGAAAACTTGTCACAGAAGGAGTACAATTATCTCACAGGATTACCTTTTGAAGATGGTGCGGATAAATCGGCTAGACCTGTTGCAGCTATGATAAACAATATTAAAATAGCACTTCCACAAAATGGACTTGAAAATGCTGATATTATTTATGAAGCAGTTACAGAAGGTGGAATTACTCGTCTTATGGCTGTTTATTCAGATATAAATAAAATTGATCGAGTTGGGCCTATAAGAAGTGCTCGTGATCAGTTTATAGAAATGATGTTACCATTGAATGCAATTTATGTGCATATAGGTGCATCATCATCAGCAGAAAGAATGCTTAATTTTTACTCATATCAAGATATTGATGGCATATATTTAGGCTTTTTAGCATTTGAGCAAGATATAGAACTTGCTAAAACAAAAGGGCCAGAACATAGCTGGTTCACTAATAAAGACCTGATAAAAGCAGGTATGGACAAAACTGGTATTCAAACTAAAAATGATTTTTACCCAGCTTTTGATTTTGTTGGAAATGGGGAAGCCAAGAGAACTTTAAATGGCGATGTAGCTAATAAAATTTCCTTTGCATACTCAGATTATGCAGATGTAAGTTTTGACTATGATGCTACAAGTGGTAGATATTTAAAAAATGCCTTTGGCATACCACATTTAGACGCAGAAACTGGAAACCAAGTTTCTTTTGATAATGTTTTTATATTGCTCACTGATGTAGGTGTGCAGAAAGAAAATGGTGTTTTACCAGACTTTGAGCTTGAAGCAGGCGAAGGATACTATTTCTCTGGTGGAAAATACGAAAAGATTGAATGGAGAAAAGGCGAACCTGAAAACCCACTTGTTTTGTATGATGCTAACGGAGCTGTTTTGAAAGTAAATACTGGTAAGAGCTACGTTGGACTTTTAGACAACAAAAAATCAGAAACAATCGTTATAAGTGAAGAAGTTCAAACTTCTGTAAATGTCGAAAGGGTTCAATAATTTATAAAAGGTTATCGCAAATGTGATAACCTTTTATTTTATATTAATATTATTTCTAAACGATAATATAGATTTTTAATTTCCATTTTGATATAATTATTACTGAAATGAAAGGCATTGCCTAAAAGCAATGCCTAAAATGTATTTATTTAATTATATCTTCTGCAGTTTTTATAGTGTTAAGTAATCCTTGTGCATGTTTAGGGTATACGGATGATATGCTTTCACTTGTCATTTCAAATGCATCAGCGTGAAGTTTCATATTATTTTTATCTGATAGTATTACACCAATTTCAGCACAAGTTCTTTCAAGTGAACCTGCTGTGTAGCCTTCAAAAACATTTCCTGGTACATTGAACATGCTTTGACTATTTTTCTTATCAGCTTGATAAAGTTTTCTGAATATACGATATATAGAAATCATAAGATAATTACTTACTTTTTTAGTTAACTCTTTGTTTCCTGCTTTAGAAAGTATATCATAAACTATGTTAAGACTTGAAGAAATAAGCCTTTTGTTCATTGCAGGAAGAACACTACCGGAGTAATGGCTATCCTTGGTAGTTTCAGCTCCTTCAAGGTCATTTACTGTAAGCATAGTACCATTTCTATCAGGACTGCGTCCCAGAATATAATCACTTGAAACATTATAATAATCACAAAGTTTTATAAGAAAATCTAGCCCGCATTCTCTAAGCCCTTTTTCATAATGGCTAAGTAATGCTTGACTTATTCCCAAATCAGCTGCAGCTTGTTTTTGGGTAATACCTTTTTCTTTTCTTAATAAAGTTATAATACGACTAAAACTGTTCATGATATTTCCTCTTATTTAATACTGTCCGTAAATTATAACTTAAAAAAAACTATTTGTAAATAGCAATTTTCTACTAAAAATAACAAAAAATATTGGAGGATTTATAATGAGAAGTTACAAATTGCATCTAATCCGTCATGGACTTACTGAAGGAAACTTAAAAGCACAGTATTTGGGAAGCGGTACAGATACACCTCTTTGTAAAGAAGGAATAGAAAGACTTGAAAATTTAAGAGATAAATTTACATATCCTTGGCCGGAAAAGCTTTATGTAAGTCCAATGACCAGAACAATTCAGACTGCTGAAATCATTTATCCGAACCATGATTACTCCATAGTTTCTGATTTAAGGGAGTGTAATTTTGGAGAATTTGAAGGTAGAACATTTTCTGAACTTATGACAAAAGATAAAAATTTTGCAAAATGGCTTGATCCAAAAAGTGGATATCAACCGTTAGGAGGAGAAGCGAGTGCTGATTTTGCTCAAAGGGTAGTATTAGCACTTGATAGTATTCTTATGGAGATGATGAGAAATGGTATACATGAAGCAAGTGCAGTTACACATGGTGGTGTAATTGTTATGCTTTTATCTATGTTAGCGTTTCCTAGAAAATCATCTGCAGAATGGACAACAGACAATGGATGTGGTTTTACAATTACAACGACACCTGAGATGTGGACGAGAGACAGAGCTGTTGAAGTTACACAGATTTTGCCAATAGGTTACGATTTTTCTGAAAGTTGTACAAATAAATTTAAATTAGATAAATAATTATATAAAATAGAGGTGTATTATGAATAAAAAACCTATTGTCTATATTGCTGGTTTTGAATGTTTTATGAAAAATAAAGAAGAATTAGCAAAAAAATCAATAGATTTATGTGAAAAGCTTGGATTTGTTGGTATTTCTCCTGTTATAGGAAGTACATTTGGGAAAGAAATTGATTTTTCAAAAGGTAAAAAAGAGGCAGCTAAGCAGATTTTTTTAAATAACATAAACTATATAGATAAATGCGACATTGTAATTGCCAATATAAATAATTTTCGTGGTTGGGAGCCTGATGGAGGAACAAGCTTTGAAATAGGATATGCTTATTCACAAGGAAAGAGAATTTACGGATTTATGAATGATATAAGACCTTGCTATGAAAAATACATAGGAAGTATTAATAATACTGATGGAATGTGGCGTGATGATAATGGCGCTTTCTTTGAAAATGGCTGTTGTAATCTTATGATTAGCGGTCATGCGATAATAGTTGAAGGCACATTTGAAGATGCATTAAAAAAAGCCAAGGAAGACTTAGATATATAGGAGATAAAATATGTTTATAGATAAAAACGGAGTGGTTAGAATGCCAAAAGCATATCTTGCTGGAACAGAAATTTTTTATCCAGAATCAGAAGAAACACAGAAAAAATATCATAATTTATGTGATAGATATGGTATTGTAGGCTATTATCCTGCAGATGATGCACCCGAAGATGAATTCAAGGATTATGTAGCAAAAGATAACAGTGTACATGAAATGGAAAAACAGTTTTTTTCACATGATTTAAATCATATTTTGCGTACAGATATAATTATTGCTAATCTAAATGATTATCGTGGAAATGAACCTGATAGCGGTACAGCTGTTGAATGTGGTATTGCGTGGGGAAAAGGGCATAGATGCTTTGCGTTTATTGATGATGCAAGACCAATGAAAGAACGTTTTAAAGGAGTAACAAAACTAGGGGATGATGGTGTTCTCTACGATAAAAATGGCGCTCATATTGAAGATTTTGACATGCCACTTAATCTTATGTTTTCGGACTTTACAATTTTTGAAGGTGGGCTTGAAGAAGCTTTGAAAGGTATAAGAAAAATTTTTAATGATGAACTTATTTCTGCAGGATACCAGCCTTTTGAGATAAGGTAGTTGTATGTTGAAAAAAACAAATTATAAAAATAAATTTCAAATATCGATTATTTTATCAATTTTTACAGCAATTGTATTTATTTTTATATTGTCAATGGCTAATATATTTCCTCTAGGAAAGAATACAATATTGTGTTCTGATTTATATTCGCAATATGCGGATTTTTTATCATTTTATAGAAGCAGTTCTTTTTCTGAAAAAATATACTCTTTCTCTAAAGGATTTGGAGGACCTACTACTGGTTTAATTGCATACTATATTTCATCACCATTTAATTTAATTACTTATTTATTCAAGCCAGAAAATATAGAACTTGCAGTTTTTTTTATAATTTTGCTAAAGTTTATTTTTATGGCGCAAACCATGTATTGGTATTTTTGTCGGCACTATGATGACTATATCTTGAATGGAATATGTGCACTTATATATGTGTTTTTTCCACAAATGATAAGGTCTTATTTTCATATTATGTGGCTTGATGTTTTTGCCATTTTACCTTTATTAATTCTTGCAACCGAAAAAATAATTGATGATAAACCATACGGGAAAAAACTGTTTATAATATTCTACACATATTCTTTAATCGCTAACTACTATATAACATACATGGCATCTATTTTTATTTTTTTGTATTTTATATACTATTGTTTATTATATCGACACAGCTTCAAATATATAATAAATAAAGCAGTAAAAATGGCGAATAATGTTGTATTAAGTGCTATGTTGGCATCACCGCTGTTATTGACAGCATTTATTCAGTTATTTAATGGTAAAATGGATAATCGTGGAACATTAAGTCAACGAACTAGAAATATGTTTTCAGAAGCAGCGGTTGTTTCATCTGTGTTAGATTGTGGATATTTATATGAAAATCTTCCAATTTTATTTGGTGGAGTTGGCATATTTAGCCTTATACTTGCTTATTTTCTTAATAATAATATAGAAAAACGAAAACGATTATTAGATTTTATTTTAATTACCTTTTTGCTTTTTTCACTCTATAATCATGTACTTTATTTTGTTTGGCATACTTTTGCGTGGCCAGAAGCATTTCCATTTAGATTTATGTTTGTATGGATATTTATGCTAGTTTACATTTGCAGGCAACAATTAGATAATATTGGAGGTAAGAGTGTGTCAAAAGCTATGCTAGCTGTTGGCATAGTATATCTTTTGGCAGCTAAATGTTATTTTAATTGGCAGCATTTGCCATGGGGCAATATGACTATCATAATAACATTTATTTCTGTTGTAATTGTAATGTGTATTTTTGTTTTGGCACTTAGATATAGTAAGTTATCAAAATATATATTCTGCTGTTTCTTGTTTATCAATTGTGTAATAAATACATCATATACGCTGAAATGTGAAAGAAAATTATACAATGGAAATGAGTCTTATAGTTATATGTGGACTTATAAAGATTATTATTTAGATGTAAAAAATGCTTTATCAAATACTGATGGTTGTTTCTTTAGAGTAGAAGATATTGATAGACAGGCTCTCAATAAACCTATGGGTCTAAGTTATAATGGAATAAACCATTTTAGTTCTACATTTGATCAAAAACAAAAAGATATGTCAATGCATTATGGCTATGCTGATACATTTTATGGCACAAGTTATGATAATAGTGAGGTTCTTACTGATAGTTTACTAGGACTTAAATATATAATTTGTTCTGATGATAGCAAAATGCCAAAAGAGTACTTGATTGAATTTAAAGGTAATAAAAAACTATATAAAAATCCATATTATTTTCCAATTATTTATACTGGTGATACGAACAATATAATTTATGATAATAACTATAAAAATCATATAAATAATCTATCTAAATCGCTGGCTGATATTTCGGTTATTAGAGAAGATGGAGAAATTGATATTGATAATCTTTATATACTGTCTAGTAAATTACAGTCAACAGAGGTTAATATTATTAAACAAGACGGTGCTTATATAGAGCTTACTGCAAATGGTAATTATTTGTTAACATCTATAATGTATGATGATTGTTGGAAAATAACTGTTAATGGAAAAAATGTTTCTGCTGAAAAATATATGGAGTACTTTATTTCTGTTCCTCTAGAAGAAGGAGAAAATCATGTTATAATGAAGTATGTGCCTAAAGGACTTAACATAGGTATTATCTTTATGTTTTCAGCAATTTTGATTATAAGTTTAAGATATATAAATAAAAATAAAATCACGAAAGGAATATAAATGAAATTATATCATCCTGACTATATTTTTGAAAAAACAATAAACATAACACCTGAGTTTTTAAAAAAACTAGGAATAACAAACCTTTTACTAGACGTAGACAATACACTCACTACACATGGTAATCCTGAACCTGCTGATGGAATAGTTGAATGGATAAAACTTATGCAGGATAACGGAATAAAACTTATGATAGTTTCCAATAACTATAAGAAAAGAGTAGAGCCATTTGCAAAGCGTCTTGGATTGCCATATTCTAGCTTTTCAACAAAACCACTTCGAAGAGGTTTCATCAAAGCGATGAAAATACTTGAAAGTAATAGTAATAATACGGCTGTTGTAGGTGATCAAATTTTTACTGATATCCTTGGAGCTCATCTTTTAAATATGAAAGCTATAATGGTGCTTGCAATACTTGAAGAAGATGGTTTAGGTTTTAAAATTAAGAGAAAATTCGAAAAAAGATATATTGATGAGTATATAGCTAAAAACGGAGGTGTTCTATGACACTTTTTGGACCAGCAGGTATTGCAGATAGTTTTAAGGCTATGAAGTATAAAAAGACTATTCAAGTGGCAGAATATCTTTCAAAGTTTAATCTTAATGCTTTTGAATATCAGTGTGGACGTGGAGTTAAAATAAGTGATGAATCAGCAGAAGAACTAGGAAAAGTGCTTCTTGAAAAGAATATCCAACCATCGCTACATGCACCTTATTTTATATCTATGTCATCGTTAGACGAGGAAAAACGACACAACAGTGTAAATTATATAATTCAAAGTGCTAAAGCGTTAAATGCTATGGGTGGCAAAAGAGTTATTTTTCATTCAGGTTCATGTGCAAAATTAACACGAGAAGAGGCTTTAAAAAAAGCTATGAATACTATGGAATTGATGATAGAAGCAATTGAACAAGAAAATTTGGGACATATGATCTTGTGTCCAGAAACAATGGGAAAAGTAAATCAATTAGGAAGCTTAGATGAAGTACTAAATCTTTGTAAAGTTGATAAAAGAATTTTACCATGTATTGATTTTGGACATTTAAATGCGAGGGATGGTGGATGGATAAAAGGTAAAGAAGATTATTTACGAATAATTGATCGAATAGCTGAAACATTAAAAGATGATAGATATAAAATTTTTCATTCACATTTCTCAAAAATAGAGTATACTATAGGTGGAGAAAAACGACATTTAACATTTGAAGATACTGTTTATGGACCTGAGTTTGAACCACTTATGGATGTAGTGTATGAAAACAATCTTTCACCTGTATTTATTTGTGAAAGTGCAGGCACACAAACAGAAGATGCTCAAACAATGAAAAATTATTTTGAAAAATTTTCAAAATAAATTCACATAAAATATAAGGAGATGTTGAAAATGAACAACAGAATAGAACAGCTTATAAGTTTAGCACAGAATGAGGGGAATTTTGAGGCAGCTATAATAAATAGTCCACAGAATCGTTTTTATTTCTTAGGTATGCATTCTTCAGCTGGTACAGCTGTTATACTTAAAGATGCAGCATATTTTATAATTGACTTTCGTTACATAGAGCTTGCCCAGAAAACAGTTAAAAATGCAGTAGTTGTTTTGCAAGACAAACTCTATAACCAAATCAATGAAATACTGGCAAGGCATGGTGTTAAAAATGTCTGGGTTGAAGATAACATGACAATTGGTGATATGAACATAATGAAAACACAACTTAATGTAAATGTTATTACTGATAGCCCACTAACAAAAATAATAGATACAATGCGTTCTGTAAAATCACAGGAAGAACTTGAAATTATCAAAGTTGCACAGTCAATTACAGATGCAGGTTTTGAATATATCTGTAATCAGCTCGCTGTGGGCAAGAAAGAAAGAGACCTTGCTATTGACCTTGAAACATTTATGAGAAAAAATGGTGCAACAGGCTTGGCGTTCGATACAATCCTTGTAAGTGGTAAAAATTCTAGCCTTCCACATGGTGTTCCAGGTGAAAAACTTCTTGAAAAAGGCGATTTCGTAACAATGGACTTTGGTGCTTCATATGGTGGTTACTGCTCAGATATGACAAGAACAGTCGCAATTGGTTATGTTACAGATGAAATGAAAGAAGTATATAATACGGTTTTTGAAGCACAGAAAAAAGCACTAAATGTTATCAAAGCTGGGCTTGTTTGTGGTGATATAGATAAAATTTCAAGAGATTATATATATAGCAAAGGTTATGAGGGATGCTTTGGTCATAGTCTTGGTCATAGTTTTGGTATTGATGTCCATGAAACACCGGGCTTTGCACCTAACAATACAACAATTCTTAAACCAGGTATGATGTTAAGTGTTGAACCAGGTATTTATCTTCCAGATAAATTTGGAGTAAGAATTGAGGATACAATTTATGTAACTGAAACTGGTTGTATTGATATAACAAATAGTCCTAAAGAGCTTATGATTATCTAATATATTTACAAATTTTCTATTGAAAAATTAGCTAAAATAGGTTAAAATTAATTAGTATATAAAATACTAAAAGATTAAGTTAACATTTTATTAACTTTGGAGGTTATTATGGTAGTAGCTGGCGATTTTCGCAATGGCGTAACATTTGAACAAGACGGTCAGGTAATGCAGGTTATCGAATTTCAGCATGTTAAACCTGGTAAAGGTGCAGCTTTTGTTAGAACAAAAGTAAGAAACGTTATTACAGGTAGCGTTGTTGAAAGAACTTACAACCCTTCCGATAAATTCCCACAGGCATTTGTTGACAGAAGAGAAATGCAGTTTCTTTATGAAGAAGGCGATCTTTGCTATTTCATGGATATGGAGACATATGATCAGATTCCTGTTAATGCTAGAGCATTGAGCGATTCTTTCAAATTTGTTAAAGAAAATGAAGTTGTTAAAATACTCTCATACAAAGGTAACATTTTCGGTATTGAGCCACCAAACTTTGTTGTTCTTAAAGTTACAAAAACAGATCCAGGTTTCAAAGGTAATACTGCAACAAACACATTGAAACCTGCTACACTTGAAACAGGTGCGGAGATTAAAGTTCCTTTGTTCATTGATGAAGGCGAAGAAATTCGTATTGATACAAGAACAGGCGAATATATGGAACGCGCTTAATTTAAAAGAAAGGCAGATTAAAACTATGAAAAGTCTTACAGAAAAATTGGCATACATTCAAGGTCTTTGCGAAGGTCTTGAACTTGATGGAGAAACAAAAGAAGGTAAAGTTCTTTTGGCTATGGTTGATCTTTTGGATGATCTTACAGATACAGTAAGTCAGCTTGATAGTGATATCGATGAAATTTATGAAGAAATCGATGCTATTGATGAAGATTTGACAGATGTTGAAGATGCTCTTCTCGGTGATGATGAAGAAGATGAAGAATGTGGTTGCTGTGGTCACCACCATCATCATGAAGATGAAGATGAAGATGAAATCTATGATGAAGAAAACCCAATATATGAAATTACATGTCCTAAATGTGGCGAAGTAGTTTGTATGGATGAAGAAATGCTCTTTAGTCCAGACTGTGCTTGCCCTAACTGTGGCACAAGTTTTGAAATTGAGTTTGATGATGAATGTGATTGCGAAGAATGTTCATCAGAAGAGGAAAAATAATTTAGTAAATCAAAAAGCACCCTTAAATGGGTGCTTTTTTGTTTTCAAATAAAAAATAAATAATTTATTTATAAAAGATAATATGAAAAATGTATTTTTTATATACCATATAAAATCCATATAAGGATGTATCCGGTGGTAACTGCAACAAGAGTAAATGGAATGCCAATTGACATGAATTGTTTTGTTGTTACTTCATATCCTTCTTTTCTTAATATTCCGTTTGCAGCTATATTAGCACTAGCGCCTACAGGTGTTATATTACCACCAAGTGTAGCGCCTGCCAACAATCCAAAATATAAGACAGTAGGATCTACCGCAAGTTGAATAGCTATGCTACTTACAACTGGTAACATCATAGCAACATAAGGAATATTATCTACAAAAGCAGAAACAACAACTGAGAACCAAACCAGTATAGTGTAGACTTTGAATACATTATCACCGCTCAAGTCCAAAAATATATTTCCTATATCATCAATAAGACCAACGTTTGTAATACCTTGTATAATAACAAATAGTCCACTTAAAAGGATTAGTGTTTCAAAATCTATAGATAAAATAGCTTGCTGATAGCTTGTAATTGTTTGTTTGCGATAAACTTCATAAATTAAAGTGATTATGAATATTGAAATGCAAATTATACCGTTAGTTATTTCAGGTTTATCAGGAGCAAATGAGGCAATTATAAGAAGTGCGACCGTTCCTAGCAATGCGAAGGTTGGAATATAGTCGGTAACTTCAGTAATAGGAGATGAGTCTATTTTATTTTTTTCTTTTCTAAAAATATAAAATAAAACTGGAACAGTTGCTAAAGCACCGGCTTGAACTATCCAAAACATACCAGGTTTACCATTCATAATAAAAAAATCTGTGAAGTCCATTTCGGCATAACCACCCAAAAGAATGCTAGTGGTATCACCCACTAGTGTTGCGGCACCTTGAAGGTTTGAAGAAACAGAAACAGTAAGAACTGACAAAACAGGGGAAACATTAAATTTTTTTGAAATTGCAACGGCAATCGGCGCTAGCATAAGTACTGTAGCAACATTATCAATAAAGGCTGAAACTACCCCCGCGAATAGTGCTATTACGATAAAAATGAGCTTAACACTTTTTAGCTTATTGACCATCACATCAGCTATTTTAGCTGGCATTTTAGATTCAATGAAAAGATACACAGTGCCCATAGTGCCCATCAACATCAATATGACATTCCAGTCAATAACTGTAATAGCTTCTTTGAGCGAAACTACACCCAATATCACATAAATTACTGCGATGACTACGGCAGCAAAATGTCTATGCTTTGGTGAAGTTAACATCATCACATATGTTAATGCAAACAATGTAATTACAATGGCTTTCATAAAATTCCTCCAATAAAAATATACAAGATTTTATACTAGAAATATAAAAAGTATTGTTATCTAGATATGCAATAGTATAAAACAACTGTGACATTGTGATATATGCACATACGTTTATTTCTTGCTTGCGATAATTATATCATATAGAATATAATTTTACACTTATAATATTGGATTATTATGAAAATATATGTGAAAAATGTAATAAAGGCAATTATTTAAAGATGAATACTCTTTTATTAAATTTATAAATCTGGCATATAATCGTTGGCTGTTAGACAAATATATCCGTCGGGTACATTTTTCTTATGCTCATTTTTTGCTTTTTCAATTATTTCTGGGTTTAATATAGCTTTAAGTGCAGTAAGAGCTAAAACTTTTGCAGCTATTATAATTCCCTTATGCGCATAGCTTACAGCGCCTTGACTAGTCATTTGCCATGAGTGACCTGGTGTACCAATAGCTACTGTTGCCACATTAAATTGTGCTGTAGGTGTACAATAACTAACATCACCAACATCTGTTGATCCCGGCATTGCATTTTGTGGCTGATGAATATATGGAGCTATATTTTTATCAATATAAATTCCATCATAGTCAGAAATATCTACATTATTAGCCTTAGCCATTTTTTCTTTTTCAATAGCTATAACATCTTTCTCGATTGTGTCGGTATATGATTTAGCTAATTCTATTTCATTATATGTATATTCAGGTAGACCAACTTCTTTAAAGCTTTCGTATATAACATCTCCAAGAACTTTATTAGGAATGTAGTCTGATAAACCATCCATATGAATTATTTCAACTGAAGTACCTGTCATCATAGCTGCACCTTTTGCAATATCATCTACTCTATTTACAATTTCGAATGCTTGTTTTGCTTTTGGTGCGCGAATAAAGAAATACGTACATGCATAATCTTGTACGACATTTGGAGCTTTTCCGCCTGCATCAAGGTAAGAGTAGTGAATTCTTGCTTCGGGGATAATATGCTCTCTAAGATAATTAACGCCCATGTTCATAAGCTCACAAGCATCAAGTGCGCTACGACCAAGGTGAGGGGCAGCTGCTGCATGGCTTGCTACACCATGAAACTTGTATTTTATTGATATATTAGCAAGTGATCCATTACCTGTTATTTTGTTTTCTGAACCCGGATGCCAGGTAAGACATATGTCAATATCATCAAATAAACCATCTCTAGCCATAAACACTTTTCCGCTTCCATTTTCTTCTCCTGGACAGCCAAAGAAATGAATTTGTGCATCTATATTGTTTTCTTCACAGTATTCTTTTAGTGCAATAGCTGCTCCTAAGCTACCTGCACCAAGACTGTTATGACCGCATCCATGTCCAGGATCACCATCATTATGTCCGTTTGAAGGTTTCTTTTCTGCAATTCCCTTTGCTTGGCAAAGAGAATCAAGTGCATCATATTCTGCTAATATACCAATTTTAGGACCTTTTTCACCCCATTTACTGACAAAAGCTGTTGGAATTCCACTTATCCCCATAGTAGTAGAAAATCCAAATTGTTCGGCAGTCATAGCAAGAGTTTGAGCAGATTTGTATTCTTTGAAATAAATTTCACTGTATTCCCAAATTTTGTCATTAACATTTGTGATAATGTCTTTAATGTTATCCACAGCTTTAAAAAGTTTTTTATTGTTCATAATTTTAACACTCCTTATAAATATACATAGATTATACTATTTATATATTAAAATATCAATATTTATTCTATAATTATTTATTTTCTTGCTCTTTTCTTATTTGTAGATATTTTTCTCGAGTTGCTATTCCGCCTCTAATATGTCGTTCGCTTTTATTTTTACTTAAAACTTGTGAAACCTGCTTATACAAACCTAAATCATTTTCTTTTAATTTAACTGTTAAATCTTTATGTGCTGTGCTTTTGGATACGCCAAAAACTTTAGCAGCTGCTCTGACAGTAGCGCCGGTTTCTGCCACATATCTTCCAATGGCTACGGCTCTTTCTCCACATAAATCTATAAAAAGTTTTTCATGCATGATATTCTCCAGTATCTTTTTTTTAATATCTATTCTTTTGTGAAAATTATTATGACGCAATTTTACATTTATTTTACAAATGAAATCTTCATTATTTTACAAAGTAATGATACATTATATAATATAGATATATTCTTGATAAAAATTTAGTAGTTGTTTATAATATATTTAATAAATATATTACGGAGATATGATATGAAAATCTGGTGTGTTGAAGATGATGTTAATATAAACAATCTTGTGGTTTATGCTTTGGAATCGGCAAATTATGAAGCTAAAGGTTTTACAAATTACGCAGATTTTAATGAAGAAGTAAAAAATAATAAACCTGATTTAATTATTCTTGATGTAATGCTACCTGATGTTGATGGAATGCAAATCTTACAGCAATTGAGAAGTGAATATTCTACCAAGGATATTCCTGTTATTATGCTGACTGCTAAAACTGCTGAGATTGATAAGGTTAATGCACTCGATATGGGGGCAGATGATTATGTTCCAAAACCTTTTGGGATTATGGAATTACTTAGTCGTGTGCGTGCTGTATTAAGAAGGTCAAAACCAAAAATTGATTTAGATGTAATTAAATGTGGGAATATAGTGGTTTATTCTTCACAGCATAGGGTAGAGGTTGACGGAAAAACTGTCGATCTCACATTAAAAGAGTATAACTTGTTGCATTTACTGTTAAGCAATGTCGGACAAGTATTTACAAGGAAACAGCTTATGGATAAAGTTTGGGATGAAAGCTATGTTGGAGAGAGCCGCACTATTGATATGCATATAAAAACACTGAGACAAAAGCTGGAAAGTGGCGGAGATATAATAAAAACAATACGTGGTGTTGGTTATAAGGCAGAATAACTTAAGAGGTTTTTTTAGTGCAAAAAAGAATTATAAAAAACAATGTGATTAGCATATTGATTGCTGCGATTATGACAGCCTTTATATGCTTAACAGCTTTAAGCAATGTGTTTGAGAATACAATGAATGAACAAGCCTATTCTCAGACAATGTTGGTTATGCGCATATTAGAAGATTCCGATGATATAGTACATACATTAAAGTCTTTAAAAGATGAAGATGAAATATATGGTAGAATCACTTTTGTTGATATGGAAGGCGATGTTGTATTTGACTCTGATTATGATGAGAAAACTTTAGGAAGTCATGCTGATAGAGAAGAAATTATAGGGGCTAATAAACATGGTATTTATATGCGGCAACGTATATCTTCCACAACTAACAAAATGTCATATTATTGTGCTGCACAGGTAAAAGATAAAGGCGTAATCAGAATAGAAATTATGTCTTCAAATATGTCTTGGGAAACAATTATGAAAGCTGGATCAGCTTTGTGGTTAGGTATAAGTGTAATTACAATGATGATACTACTTGTATCTAGCTTAACGACACAAAGAATAGTTGATAATATAGAACAATATGATTTAGAAAATGGTGATGTTGATATTTACCCTGAGTTATCTCATTTTGTAAATAGGATACATAATCAAAATCAGATAATTAACGAACAGTTACAAACTCTAAAAGAAGAAAAAACAAAACTTCAAAGTATATTTGTAAATATCAAAGAAGGGATAATTGTTTGTGATAGTAATTTGAAAATAGTTCAAACAAACAATGAAGCTAAACTGATATTTAATTTTGAAAATGAAAACACTGATTTTAATTCTGTCATAAAAGTTCCTGAACTTATAGAGTCTGTTCAAGAGGCATGTAAAGGCGAAACAATACATAGCACATTTGAATTAAATGAAAGATGTTATCAAAGTATAACCAGCCCAAGTGTTTATTCAAGTGATATAGGCGTTATAATAATTGTTTTAGATATAACACAACAAATGGAAAGTGAAAGAAACAGAAGACAATTTACTGATAACGTAACACATGAACTTAAAACTCCGCTCACAAGCATATACGGATATAGTCAACTTATTACAAATGATTTGGCAAAAAAGGAAGATATTAAAGATTTTGTAAAAATAATTGAAAATAACGCCGCCAAGCTGCTTGAAATGATTGATGATATTATTAGGATATCTAATCTAGAATCTGGCTATGGATTTATGAAAGAACTTCTTCAAATGGATGAAATTGTAGCCAAAGTTGTAGAGCAAGAAAATTTCAATGCACAAAATAATGGAGTTAAACTAAATGTAAAAACAGAGCCTGTTGAGATTATGGCAGATGAAACTCAAATGTATCAACTTGTTGGAAATCTAGTTACTAACGCTGTAAAATATAATAGAGAAGATGGCAGTGTTAGCGTAGAATTATTTAAAGAGAATGAATCAGCGGTTCTCAAGGTAAAAGATACGGGAATAGGGATACCAAATGACAAATTAGATCAAATATTTGAAAGATTTTATGTTGTGGATAAGTCAAGAAATAAAAATAAATCTTCAACCGGTTTAGGACTCTCTATTGTAAAACATATAGTTAAAGCTCATAATGGTTTTGTAAGTGTAAAATCACAATTGGGAAAGGGAACTGAATTTATAGTAAATTTACCATTAAAATAAATTATAATTACTAATATTAAGATACAGATTTAATTTATAAAGTCTGTATCTTTTTATTTTATCATAGATATATAGAATAAGTATGATTAAAATGTATTTTTATAATATAGAATGGATAAAAATAATATAAAAATTCACACTTTTAACAAAAATATAGATTAATATTCTATTAAATATCGATAATTATTAAATAAATAAAATATTAATTAAAACTTAATAAAAATAAAAATGACTATAATTAAAATTCAAATGTATCGCTATTGAAAACAAATTGTAATATTTCATTGTGCAAAATGACAAAATTAAGGTGCAAAAACTATGATTTTTTAATTAAGTTACAAACTTTTTTCAACACCTCAAAAAAGGTTGACTAATGTTGTAAATATGCATTATAATCTAACGCATAACAAACGAGGTTATAAAACTTTTATTAAGAAGGAGAATTATTATGAAAAAATTATTATCATTAGTTCTCGCTGCTGCAATGTCAGTTTCCATGGTTGCATGCGGCGGAGGTGCAGATGACGGTAACAATGCTTCAAATACAGGTAAAGTAGCCATTATCACAGGTACAGTATCACAGGGTGAAGAAGATTTTCAGGCTGCTGAGCAAATGAAAGCAAAATATCCAGATCGAGTTATTACAGCTACATATCCTGATAACTTTGATAAAGAAATAGAAACAACAATTACAAACGTAGTATCACTTGTATCTGATCCTGATGTTAAAGTACTTGTTTTTCAGCAGGCTGTTGTAGGTGCTACTGCCGCTATTGAAAAAGCTAGGGAAATTAATCCAGACCTATTGGTTATCAGTGGCGTTTCAGGTGAAGACCCAGGCGTAATTTCAGGAGTATCCGATATTTGTCTTGGATTGGATGAAGTTGGTATGGGACATTCAATTCCACAGCAAGCTAAAGCTATGGGGGCAAAAACACTTGTTCATTACTCATTTGCACGCCATCTTGCTTCAGCTACAATTAATCAGAGATTAGAAATTATGAAATCTGAATGCGAAAAACTTGGTATTAAACTTGTTATGGCTGATGCTCCAGACCCACTTTCAGATGTAGGTCTTGCAGGTGCACAGCAATTTATATTGGAAGATGTTCCGAAAAAAGTTGCTGAGTATGGAAAAGATACAGCCTTCTTTAGCACAAACTGTGGTTTGCAAGAACCTCTTATTAAATCAGTTATTGAAACTGGTGCATATTACCCACAACCATGCTGCCCATCACCTTATCATGCATTTCCAGGTGCACTTGGTATAGAAATTCCGGAAGATAAAGCTGGTGATGTTAACTACTGTGTAGAACAGATTACAGCAAAAATTGCAGAAAAAGGAATGACAGGTCACCTTTCAACATGGCCAGTACCGATGAACATGTCATTTATAATTGCTGCAACAGAATATGGTATGGATTGGATGGATGCAGGCTGTCCTAAAGATGCAAAATTTGACCAGGCTGCTCTTGAAGAAAAATTAAACGCAGCAGCAGGTGGAAAGGTTACATTATCAAAACTTGTACTTGATGATGTTACATATGATAACTATATTTCAGCACTTGGAAGTTACATCACATTCTAATTGAAACTATGTAGAAAACGACTTATATTATAGTGGGAGAGTATGAGAAAGCCTCACACTCTCCTTCACTATTTTTATAGTGAAATAAATGCATGTTTAAGTTAATACAAGACTAGATGTATTTCATTATAAAAATTAAATAAACTTATTAAATATAATTACAATGCTTATTAAGCTTTTAACATATTATTGAGGTGATATTTTGGAAAACATAAAACCTGTTCTTGAAATGATTGATATCAAGAAGAGCTATTACGGAAATCAGGTTCTAAAAGGAGTATCATTAAAAGTTATGCCAGGTGAGATTCATGCATTATGCGGTGAAAATGGTGCTGGTAAATCTACTTTAATGAATATTTTGTTTGGTATGCCTGTTATTGCAAATACTGGCTCTTATGAAGGTACAATTAAAATAAATAGCGAAGAAAAGCACATCACAACTCCTCGTGATGCGCTTAAAGCTGGTATAGGTATGGTTCACCAGGAGTTTATGCTTATTCCTGGTTTCACTATTGAAGAAAATGTAAAACTTAACCGAGAACCGCTAAAAGATAATCCTATAAGCAAAGTCTTGGGAAATTCAATGAAGAGTTTGGACCATGAGAAAATTAGAAAAGATACACAGGCAGCGTTAGATCAGCTTGGTATGGATATTTCTCCGGACGAAAAAGTTGAGGGTTTACCTGTCGGTTATATGCAATTTGTAGAAATTGCACGCGAAATTGATAAAGATGGTGTACAGCTTTTAGTATTTGATGAGCCAACTGCTGTTTTGACAGAAAGTGAAGCTGATAGACTAATACAAGCAATGAAAGCACTTTCAGAAAAAGGTATTGCGATTCTCTTTATTACACACAGACTTGATGAAGTTATGAATGCATCACAGCATATCACTGTTATTCGTGATGGACAGTTTGTCAAGTACATGGCTACAAAAGATACCAATGTGACTGAAATTGCTCAACTAATGGTTGGTCGTGAAATTGAAGTTATCGAAAGAACAAAAAATAATGATTCAGTCAACGAAATTGTTATGCAAATAAATGATTTGCATGTTGATATGCCAGGTGAGTCCACAAAAGGAATTAATCTTGAGATTCGAAAAGGTGAGATTTTAGGCATTGGCGGTTTAGCGGGTCAGGGTAAGATTGGTATTGCTAATGGGATTATGGGACTTTATCCAGCCAAAGGTAAAATTGTTTTTGAAGGCAAAGAAGTAAAGTTAAATAGCCCTAAATCCGCTATAGATGCGCAGATTGGTTTTGTGAGTGAAGATCGACGAGGAGTAGGGCTTCTTCTTGATGAGAGTATTGCTCTTAATATGGTAGTACCTTCTATTCAAAATCAAAAAAGATTTCTTAAAAAAATAGGACCTATTACTCTTGTAGATAACCCAGCAATTGAAGAAAATGCTAACAAATATATAAAAGAACTAGATATTCGTTGTGTGGGACCAAGCCAAAGTGTAAAACGACTTTCCGGTGGTAATCAGCAAAAAGTTTGCATTGCAAAAGCACTTACAAGCAATCCTAAAATTATATTTGTTTCTGAGCCTACTAGAGGTATTGATATTGGTGCGAAGCGTCTTGTTTTGGATACTTTGGTTAAACTTAATGAAAAATATGGTATGACAGTAGTTATAACATCTTCTGAATTGGCGGAACTTCGTAGCATTTGTGATAGAATTGCTATTGTTACTGAAGGTAAAATTGCTGGAATACTTCCAGCAGATGAAAGTGATACTAAGTTTGGATTACTTATGAGTGGTATCACTGATGGAATGGAGGCTCAATAATGGGGAAAATTAAATCAAAAATTAACGATTTCGGTGTTAGTCGTTTTATCGTTGTTGTGTTTCTTATTGTATTGCTGGTAACTGCTATGGTTCAGGGGCAAGATATGAAAGCTATTTCAAGTGATATTATAAATCGTTTTGGAATGAATCTTTTCTTCTCTTTGGCTATGGTACCAGCCATTATTTCTGGTATCGGTCTTAACTTTGGTATTTCCATTGGTACACTTTCTGGAATACTTGCGGGACTTGTAAGTATTGAAATGGGACTTACAGGCTTCACGGGTGTATTTGCTGCTTTGGCTATGGCAATTCCTTTTGCAGTAGTAGCTGGAGGTGCTTATGGTAAACTTCTTAACTCAGTAAAAGGAAATGAAATGGTTGTTGCCACTTATGTAGGGTATTCTATTGTTTCACTTATGTGCATTGCATGGCTTATCCTACCATTCAAAAGTCCTAATATGATTTGGACGATTGGTGGTGAAGGTCTTCGCACAACAATAACGCTTGAAGGTTATTATGACAGAGTTTTCTCTGATCTTTGGTATTTTGAAATCTTTGGAGTTAAGATTACAACAGGTATGTTAGTAATAGCAGCTCTTGGATGTCTATTTATGTACCTATTTACAAAAAGTCGTACCGGTATTGCCATGAAATCTGCTGGTATTAACCCAGTATATGCTTCAGCTGTTGGGGTTAATGTTGATAAAATGCGTCTTTTAGGAACTATAATTTCAACTGTATTGGGTGCATGGGGTATTATTATGTATGCACAAGCATTTGGCTTTTATCAGTTATATACTGCTCCACTTTCTGCTGCAACAGCTCCTGTTGCTGCTGTTCTTATAGGCGGAGCCTCAACAAATAAAGTTAAAATTAGTCATGTTATCCTTGGTACTTTTTTGTATCAAGCTATTATTACAGTCGCTGTTCCAGTTGCATCTATTCTTGTCCCTGATGGCGGTCTTGGTGATATTGCTCGAATTATCGTTTCTAACGGTATTATTCTTTATGCATTGACACAGTCAGGAGGTAACAAATAATGAAAAAACAGAAATTTGATTTTAAATCATTCTTTGTTGAAAACAGTGTTCCAATTGTGTTTCTAATCATTTCAGCAATAGGTATTAAATATGCAGGTGTAAATGTTGCTATCATTATGAGCGATGTTGTTTCTCGTTTTGCGCGCAATGGTTTCTTTGTTATTTCTCTTTTATTTCCAGTTCTAGCTGGTATGGGACTTAATTTCGGCATTGTTGTTGGTGCAATGGCAGGACAGATTGGTTTGTTTGTAGTTACCGTTATGGGCATAACTGGCATATGGGGGGTTCTCGCCGCAAGTATAATTGCGATTCCTTTTGCAATTTTATTTGGTTGGCTGTCAGCTCTTTTGTCCAATAAGACAAAAGGTCAAGAGATGCTTTCTAGTATGTTTGTTGGATATTTTGCACACGGATTATATTTATTGTTGTTCTTATTCATCCTCGGTGGAGTAATTAAAATTGATGCACCTACAATTATGATGCCTAATGGTGTAGGTGTAAGAAATACATTGGACCTTTCTGGTATTAAATATGCTATAGACAATATCTTGAAAGTTGATATTTTCACATTTATCATGATAATTGGTGCACTAACACTAGTTATTTTAATATTTAGCTATTTTAAAAACAAAAAACTTAATGTTAAAGCTTTAATTTTAGGATTAATTTTTATTGTAATTGGTATAGCAGGATATACAATGCCAATGTTTTTAATGTACAAGAGAGTAGTTAAAATTCCTGTTATAACTTATGCATTGATTGTGCTACTTTGCGGTTTTGTAACTTTTTTCTTTAAAACAAAACTCGGACAGGATATGAAAGCAGTTGGACAAAATATGGAGATAGCCGAAGTAAGTGGCATAAATGTAAATAAGGTGAGAATTATTGCTACCATTATTTCCGTTGTTCTAGCTGCATGGGGACAGATTATTTTCTGTCAGAACATGGGTACTCTTGCTACACATACAGCACATCAAAATGTTGGAATGTTTGCTTCAGCAGCACTCCTTATTGGAGGGGCTTCAGTTTCAAAAGCTACAATTCCACAGGCTATTCTAGGTACAATATTGTTTCACCTATTGTTTAATGTTTCACCGATGGCAGGAAAAAATATATTTGGTTCAGCAGTTATTGGTGAATATTTCAGGGTATTTATCGCTTATGGTGTTATTGCCCTTGCAATTGCTCTTCATGCATGGAAACAAGCTTCGGAAAGAGCTAGAAAAAACAAATCTATTTGATATTATGAATAAATATAAAATATACTAACCTTGAGATGACTCTTTAAAGTTAGATTTTATTAGCGA
>JAHHTS010000158.1 GCA_020024475.1 Oscillospiraceae bacterium | reverse complement strand
ATCGAAACTCTGGAGGAAGAGAAGAAAGACGAATAAAGGAAAAGCAGGTAGGATTGGTATGCTCCCTTTTAGTAGACAAGTGAGATAATAAAAATTTGTTTACTTAGAAGGGAGCATATTTTGTGGGAAGAAAAGCAAAGTTTTCTTTTAAAAACAACTTCAAAAAACACCCGTTATTTTTCGGATACAAAAACAAATTGGATTATGAAGTATAAAGGGTCATGAGGAGCTTAAGGTTTCTAGAACAGAAGGAACAACAATCATGACCAAAGGTAGAAAAACGACATTTGACGAACGTATTGAAAACGTTCAGTATTGTATTTCTCATACACATAATTACTCTGAAACAGCAGAGAAATTTAATATTTCTTATCAACAGGCCAGAAACTCTATACCCTTAAATACGAGAAAAGCGGTGTTGAAGGTCTTAGAGACAAGCTAGATAATAGAAATAAAGAATGGTAGGAGATAAGTATAAATTCTCCTACCATTAAATAGTATGAAATTAAAATTTGCATAAACATTTAGGCTTTTCAGGTTGGTACATTGCACCGAAAGAGGCTAGTCCAGCACCCCATACTGCGATTCCTTCAACAAAATTTGCAAGTGTAATTAATAATGTGTTCATAGTATGACTCCTCTTTAAATTAGAATGATTTATTTTCTAAATTTCCAATTATAAATAATATGGAAACAAGAAACAATGTATTAAATCCCAACAAAAATATAAAGGGATAATTCCTATAAATGACTATTAGTATAAATGAATATATTAATAATAGTATACGTGTGTTTATCCTATTTTTAATAAATTCTTTTTCATCTAAAGGATTCTTTTGATTTTTGCAAGGTGTAGCAAAGAAAAGAAATAGTAAACTTATCATTGCTAACAAAATATATCCATGTAAAAGGTTATATTTGAAGATTATATTCGAAAACGCTAGAGTACCCAAAAAACATGTATTTGTGTAGATATAGCATTGTCGATAGGTTTGTGCATGATAACCACCAGCGTAAAAGCGTATAGGCATGAAAAAAAATAAAAAAATAAATCCATATAAGATATTAAAGAAATATGAAAGTGTTAATATAGTTACCATGGAAGCAAAAGTAGATAATGTAAGTTGGAATCCATAAATCATGAGTTCCTTCTTAGAGTATTCAATAATTTCCTTTTTTAAAAGATAATTTGTAAATGATTTTGAGATTTGCAGTAACATTTTTATATTCCCCTTTCTTGGTATGAATATATCATATAATAAAAAGAATATTTTACCTGTCTGCAAATGGCATAAAAATGTCCGTGAATTGTAAAGTAGTAATTAATGGAAAAAGATAATAATAGAGGTCATTTTTTTGCAGTTTGGAGACATTAAATTTTAAAGAAGATGATGGTGCTACAATATAATTTGATTCTGTAAGATTGTGGTCTGCTATATTTGTAAGGAGGTAATATAAATATTAGAAGAGATTGATATTGAAAAATACCGCATGTATATTGAAATTATTAAGATGGAAGTAAATACATTAAATTATGTAGAACTGAGCACTAGACAGTGTTTGGAAAAAATGATTTACTATCTTAATAAATATTATGAAATGGAACAAGATAGAAAATACTTGATATGTATTGTTTTGCACATTCAGGCTTATTTGGAAATGGGATACGATTATAGTGACAATGAAGAATACTTTAATAATATATTAGAAAGATTGGGTACAGATAAAAAGACGATGTTTCCAAAAAAGTTTTATCATTCGATCAAAATCAAACTTAACAAATCACAGGTTAGAAGTATGATAGGTAAATGGAGTGCTTCAAATAGTATGTCAATAACAGAAGTGGTTGATGATATTATAAAAAAGGTAAAAGAACATAAACAAGGTATCTATTATTATAAAAATAATAGAGGGCGTAAAATGGAATTGACTGAAACTATAAATGGCGAATTATATGAATTAATTATCAGTGAGAAAGACTGTTATTTTCATGATATTAAGAGGAAAAAATATTTTACTTTTATATAATGATATGCTACACTTCAGTTTGAGAAATATTTGAAAATATTTGGTAAACTACAATCTTTACATAATCAAAATTAATTTGGAGGTTTAAAGTGATTAAAATAGCTATATGTGATGATGATGAATCATTGGTGTTTAACAATAAAAGAATTATTGGAGAACATGTAAAAAAGAATAAAGAAATTGTAGATATCGAAGAGTATAGCAATGGTGAATTTTTGTTAGCTGATATTCAGGAGGGAGAATACTTTGATCTGATTCTTTTAGATATTGAAATGCCCCATAAAGATGGTATGGAAATTGCTCCACAGATTAAAAAGTATTTGCCACATGCACTAATTGTCTTTGTTACATCACATTTAAAATATGCTGTGGATTCTTTTGCACTAGCTATTTTTCGATATGTGCCGAAACAAGAAATACAACCACGATTGGAACAGGCTTTAAACGATGCATTTAAATATATTAAATTACAACAAAACGATATATATACAATACGGACACAAAATCGTTTTGAAAAAATTTTCTTAAAAGATGTTTTATATATTCAGAAAAGTGGGAAAAATACGGTGTTGGTAACTTTTAATACACAGACTAAAGTAAGAAAAAGTTTATCACAGGTATATGAAGAGATTAACAAAAAGGAGTTTATTTATATTGATAGAGGATGCATTGTAAATATAATTCATATTATGCAAGTGAAAAATGGTGAAGTTGTTTTAAAAAATAAAGAAACCTTACCGATTAGTAGATCTCACATACAAAGTACAAAAGAACTGATTAACACGTTCTGGGGGAATGAACTTTGAGAACTTTATTTATAATAATTGAAATATTGGCAACTGTAGTAGAATCCTATATTGGAATAAAATTTGTAGGTCTTTTATTGGAAAGTAAATACGAAGAAAGTAAAACAAATTTAATTGCAATAACTACATCATTTGTTTTAGCATTTTTTGTTCATATTTTAAATAGTATAGAATTGTTTTCCTATGGAACGTTAGGATTTGGTGTTATAAGTATATCATTCATTGTATTTAGCATATATAGATGCAAATTTCCACATGCTTTTTTGATATCCTCTTTTTATTTTATGTGTTTGAATTATTTAGACTTTTTAGCAATTACTATTATAGGAGCACTTTTACATAATCCAGATTATTCAAAAATTGTAATTTCAACTCATGGATTTGTAAGGATTAGACAAATGTTTATTTGTAAGGGAATATTGATTTTAGCATATCTAAGTGCAAAACATTTTATGAAAGGGAAATTTAAAATTAATTCATTTAAACATTATGTTATTCTCACAATAGTTGGTGGAATGGGTGTAGTATACCTTATTGATAATTCGTTGGATTTGGTTGATTTTGGTAATTTGATGAACTGGATCGTATTTAGTGTAATACTCATATTAACATGGGCCTTGCTTTTGTTATATGAAAAGAGTAAGAACGATAAAGATATGGCAAAATTTATGGAAATTAAAAATGCTTTATTAGAAGAAAATTATAAGGGACTAAATGATGCTTATTCGGCAAATGCGAAGGTTTATCATGATTTCAATAATCACATTAACATTTTATATCAGTATTTGATACATTCTGATACTAAGAGTGCTATAGAATATTTAGACAGAGTAAGCGAGCCTATAAAGAACTTGTTGGAACGTACTTGGACGGGAAATGAGGTGATTGACGTCATAATAAATAGCAAATTACGAAAGATGAAAGAGAATCATATTCAGAGTAGTATAAATGTAGAATTTCCAGGTAGATGTGATATTATGCCGAATGATATATGTACTATTCTAAGTAATTTACTAGATAATGCAATTGAAGCATGTCAAAGAAATCAAGATAATGCAAATAAGTGGATTAATATTACTATAAAAATCATAAACCAAATGCTTATTTTGATAATTGAAAATGGCAATGAAGTAGCACCACAAGTAAAAAATAAACGTTTGGTAACTTCAAAAGAAGATGAACGCTTTCATGGTTGGGGACTGAAGAGTGTTGAATCGTCCATTGAAAAATATGAAGGTGTAATGCAATATAAAACTGAAAATGGAAAATTTAAAGTGGTTGTAACTTTAAATTATAATATTTTAGAAAAAGAAGATGTATTTTGAGAATATTAAACTTTGATCAAGAATGTTTC
>JAHHTS010000157.1 GCA_020024475.1 Oscillospiraceae bacterium | reverse complement strand
CTTCAGAAATAGAACCTTTTATTTATCGGAAGGTTATTTACAAAAAAGAGGGGGAGCAGGTCGAGTATTTCGATGGTGCGGGAAAAGCATTGGGCATCGTGTTTTTTCATTTTGATACTTATGAAAGGATGATGGATTTTTGCCAGAGAAAGGATGAATTGGTAAAAGTCAAACTCCAATAATTAAAAGGGAAGTATGGTAAAAGAGATCGGAGGTTATTTTTCACTAGAGCTTCAAGCGAAAAATCAGACATTACCTGCATTAGAGGGAATACTTCTTAATACGGGTAGGAACAGCATTGAATATATCTTGCGTTCTTTACAGAATGTACGGAAGGTTTATTTGCCGTATTTTACATGTGACAGTGTATTGGAGCCTTTTGATAAGCTTGGTATATCCTATGAGTTTTACCATATTGATTTTAATTTTGAGATTGCTTCAGAAAAACAGTTGGGTGAAGAAGAATACCTGCTCTATACAAACTATTTTGGGATAAAGGATGCTTACGTAAAGGAGTTGGATATTTTATATGGAGATCATTTAATTGTTGATAATGCCCAGGCATTATATGCTACTCCTACTCTTAAGTGTGCTTATAGTCCACGTAAATATGTAGGCATACCTGATGGCGGGATTGCTTTTACAAATAGAGCGTCAGATGAGCAGTTAGAGCAAGGGATATCTTATAATCTTTGCGAGCATTTACTTAAGCGTATTGATTGTGGAGCAGCTTCAGCTTATGCTGATTTCAAATCCAACAGCAAATGTTTGTCTGGTTTGAGCGTTCAGAAAATGTCATTACTGACACAGTCTCTTATGGGCAGTGTAGATTTTGAAGATATACGTTTAAAGCGAAGATTAAATTATCGTCATTTGCATAAGCATTTAAAAAATATAAATGGACTATCTTTACCGGATATTGATTCTTTTGCGTGTCCGATGGTTTATCCTTTATATGTAGAGGATGGAGAGTTGAGAAGTATTTTGATTCAAAATAAAATCTTTGTAGCAATTTATTGGCCGAATGTTCTTGATTATTGTAAAAATTTTATGGTAGAGTATGATTTATCGAAATATATCTTACCCTTGCCAATAGATCAACGTTATGATATTGAAGATATGGATATAATAATCAGTGTAATAAATAAAAATATATAAATATGAATGATCCTGAGAAACTGCGTAAATTATATTGGAAAGAAGATAAGCAGAATGGTTCTGTTGTTAAAAAGCAATATGATGAAATAAAGTCTGTTCTTTCAAATGTCGATAAAAAATGGGTAGATAAGAAGTTATTAGATATCAAGCAATATGCAATAGATTATACTGAATTTTATAAGAAATTTAGTGTAAAAGATAATTTCCCTGTTGTGAATAAAACTAGTATTTTAGCTAATTATGAACAACATAAGTCAAAAGGGGATTTTTGCTTACCAATTCATATTTCATCAACAAGTGGTAGTACTGGAACTCCTTTTGCTGTTTGTCAGGATTATTTAAAAAGGCAAAGGACAATAGCTGATTTAAAAGTTTTTGGAGAGTTTTGTGATTACCCATCACACGAGTGTATGTTGTTTTTTAGAGGAACAACTAAAGGGCGTACAAAAGAGCAAGAAGAAAAAGAGAATATTTTTTATATTGATTGTGGTAATCTCGGTGAGGATAATTTGTCATATATGTATGAGGCTATTGTACAAAAGAAACCAAGAATTATTTTTAGTTATTCTTCAACACTAATTGAATTAGCTAAATATATAGATAAGCATCAATTAAAACAAGATTTCTCAATGAAATCTGCACTCATAGCAGGTGAGGGATTGTCTGATGAGAATAGGTTGTTTTTACAATCTGTTTATGGCTGTAAAGTTTATAGAAGGTATTCTGATATGGAATTGGGTATTTTAGGGCAAGATATGGGTGATGGTGGTGAATACCATATGAATTATGGTAGCTATTATTTTGAATGTTTAAAACTTGATTCTGATGACCCTACAGTTGGAGATGAGGTTGGGCGTATTGTTGTGACAGATTTATTTAATAAAGCTTTCCCGATGTTGCGTTATGATACAGGTGATTTAGGTGTGATGAAAAAAAATGAAAAAGGATTTCCTGTTTTTACTGAAATTTATGGGAAGAAAATGGATTGTGTTTATTCAACAGAGGGAGAAATTATTTCTCCACATAAATTGGAAATATTAATGTGGGGGGTAAAAGGAGTTAAACAATGGCAATTTGTGCAAGATGAAAAAAATAAGTATCACTTTAATATTAATGGTGATCCAAAAGCTGATTATACAAGTGTTGTGGAAAAATTTAAGGGTTATCTAGGAGAAAATGCTTTGATTGAATTTAATTTTATAGATGAAATTCCAGCTTTATCTTCAAATAAAAGGCGAATGGTAATTTGTAATTATATAAAATAAATGATATTTTAATCGAAAATCATGAATAAAAGAGTTTATCTTAGGGCGTTAGAACTTGATGATTATAAAACATCTATTCATTGGAGAAAGGATGATGATATTTGGAATATGCTTGGCGGCCCTAAATATTTTGTATCTGAAGCATATGAAAAAAAATGGGTTGAAAATACAATCTTTAATTCTAAAGATGTCAAATTAGCAATTTGTTTAAAAGAGAATGACAGATATATCGGGAATGTATATATGACGAATATTGATATGTTACAAAGGTCATGTCATTCTCATGTGCTTATAGGAGAAAAAGACTGTTGGGGGAAAGGATTGGCTCGTGAGGCATTGTTGGATGCATCATCCTATATGTTTAATGAACGAAATATAAATAGAATTCAGGCTTTAGTGTTGGAGTCAAACAAGCAATCTTTAAAGATGTTTCAAAAGTGTGGTTATCAGATTGAAGGTTTGATGCGAGAATCTGTTTTTAAGGATGGGAAATATCAAAATCAATATATTTTATCTTTATTGAAAGAAGACTTTAACCAATTATAAATCAAGTCTTATTAAAAGAACATGAAGAAAGATGACGTGTTAATGGTGACTATTCGTTGTGTCGCTTATAATCATGAATGTTATATTCGCCAATGTTTGGAAGGGTTTGTGACACAAAAAACTAATTTTCGCTTTGAGGCAATCGTTCATGATGATGCTTCTACAGATAAAACAGCTTCCATTATTCGTGAATACGCACAAAAATATCCAGAGATTATTAAACCTATTTTTGAAAAAGAAAACCAATACTCTAAAAAGGATGGCTCTTTACGGAAAATAATGGATAGTCATACACATGGTAAATATGTTGCGCTTTGTGAAGGGGATGATTATTGGACAGATTCATTAAAATTACAAAAGCAAGTTGATTTTTTGGAGGCTCACCCAGATTATTCTATGTGTTTTCATAATGCCGTAATAATGTATCTTGGAATAAAGAAAGCTCCGGTATTATTCAACAATTTAGAATGTTCACGTCAAATTCATCTAAATGAAATAGTGGACCATTGGATTATTCCTACCGCAAGCATTCTTTATAGAAAGGATATATTACCAATGCCAACTTGGGCTACAAAAATATATAGTGGAGATCAAACATTGGCTTTGATGGCTTATGCTAAAGGAAAGATTTGGGGTTTTGAGGATGTGATGTCTGTTTATCGCCAAAATTTTGTGGGTAGTTCTGCAACGGCAAGAGCGAATAAAATGGGTGAGACTTATGTTGTCGATCAGCATTTGCTTTTATATAATTATTATAATGAAGAAACAAATTATAAATATTCAAATATTATATCTAATCGTATAAATTATTTAAAGAAACAAAGGTTATATCTATCTAATCGTTATAAGCATGGGAAGATATATTCGTTCTTAATGCAACCAATATTTGTTTCCAAGAAAATTGTAAATAGAATAAATAAAATAAAAATGTAAATCTTGTGCTCTATTTATTGCATATTCCTTATTAGGACTGTATATATTTACGATATTAGGAGATATGGGAGGTATTAAATTATATTATATCTTGTCTATGTGCATAGTCCTATATGTTTAATGAACGGAATATATAGAGAGAATTCAGTTTTTAGTATTGGAGTCCAACTCGCAATTTTTAAAAATGGGCTACCAAATAAAAGGTTTGATGCAAGAATTAGTTTTTAAGAATGGAGAATGTTAAAATTACTATGTTCTTTCTTTATTGAGGAAAGATTTCTTTATTAAGAAATAGGATTAATGTATATAAAAG
>JAHHTS010000156.1 GCA_020024475.1 Oscillospiraceae bacterium | reverse complement strand
TACAGTAGTGTCTCAAAAATGCTGGTACACTTCTGGTACTTAATTATTTTTTATCGGCACAGTAAATTAAAGCTATTAAAACATCATATGAAGGATGGAATAAGTCACAATGTATTGTAAAAAATGTTGATTCAATTTTTCATCCTGACACATTCGATTTATAAATAAATACCCTTTATCATAGTGATACAAAATATGAAACGGAGGAAAATCTTATAAAATCAATTTATGAAAGCACCGGCAAAGGTTACACATAACAAGGTGATTATTTATTGCCAAATCTTCAGTTAAATGAAGAACCTGAATACAATATTGGTATCTGGGGACAGCGTTACCATCAGCATTTAAAGAAGCAACATAAGGTGATTTACTACAATTATTTAACCAAAGGTACATTGTATCAGCATCTTGCAGAAGTGGATGAACGTGCTGAAAGTATGTTTAATCAGCTTGTAAAATCACTTTCTAAAAAAGAAAATATTACTGAACAACTAAAAGAAAACGATATGCTGCTATGGGTTAAAAAGATGAATAACATCCGTAACAGAGCAATGGAAATCGTAAACAGCGAGGTGATTTATGTATGAGAAATCATTTACTTATCGCTTTGATTTTGCTCATTCCTTTATTAATTTCAATCAATTTCTATAATATGTAGACTATCTACTCTGAATCTAATCCATAGCATTGACGCAAGATTTGTATAATCCTACTTTTATCAATTCCTTTAATACTTAGCGCTTTTAAATCTACATCTTCTTTTTCCATACATAACAGAAACTCTTTCAAATCCTCTGCTATTTCTCCACTAATCTCTTTTCTTGTATCAAGTGTGATCAACTGTGCTAGTCTGAAAACATCATTTTTATGCTTTTTTATACTTTTGCTATCAACATGCTCACCATTCTCTTTTCTATATTTTAAATCCAGCCATGCTTTTGCTTTAAATGGTATAAGACATGTGGAACTCAATACAGAAATTCCTTCCACAAAAGTTTGTCCCCCTTTTAAAAACTCATAATATGCCTTATTTAAAAGTATCGCTGACAAACTTGATACCTCATCGTCTATTGGTAATGGTGTAAGAACCGCATGTTCTTTTAATAAAATAAATTCTGGATTTCGAGAAAAAATCTCTATCATAAACGGATATTCTTTACTTTTAGGGGATGTGAATCTATAAAACTGTGCGTTACCTGTACTTTTATTTATATGTTCATATTCAGCTTCTTTAATATAATCCCAAAAACATTTACCAAATTCCGGAGTAAGTGATTCTACGATCAATACCATATCGATGTCTTTTGTTGCACGAAATGAAAGTTCCTGTTCTTTCATGATTAAATAACAGGCTGTTCCACCAATAACTATATATTGATCTTCAAACCCTTGAAAATGCTCTTTAAAATTATTCAATCCATCTATCACTATTTATCGCACTCCTTTTTCATTAATTCTTCCAGTCCTTCCTCTATTCTTTCATCCATATTTTCATGAAAGCTCAATGAGAGAGAAATATTATCTACCATGTTGTTATTTGAAAAATGTGACGGATCATAATTCCAGATCTCCACTTTTACTTGCTTTTCGGAATTGATTAATTCCTCTTCTAAAGCTGCTTTATCAAAATCTTTATCATATACCGCATATGTCTTTACTCTAGGAGGATTAAGCATTGTTCTATCTGACAAAGCAGATTCACCTGCTATGAACATATTTTCTTTAACGCACTCCTTTTCAATATATCCGGATTTACAAACTGGAGATGATAAATATTCTTTGATCTTTTCAAATAAATCTTCTCGAGCATACTTAGACTCAATAACTTTATTCACACCATCTTTAGTTATCATAAATAGATTTGTCGCATACAATTGTCTAACAGCTCTACTTATAGTCATTGCTGAAAACGGAAGATGCTTCGCTATTTCTGAAATATAAATTTGCTTTTTATTACTGTACCAGTAAGCTAAAAACAACATTTGACTTGATACTGTAAATTTCTCTAACTTATCATTTGTTTCATTTTCATCAGTCAACAAAGTACCTATAAACGGAAGATACAATTGCTTACTTGTAACAAATGGAATTTTATTTTCTATTAAACTTTTTTTGCGATAAAACGATACTTTTTCTAATTGTAATACTACATGAGCATTATCCACTTTTCTTATTTGCTCTATCTGTTTCTTTAGTGCTGGAAGTGTAGCAAGTTGTTCTTTTGGTGTAATAATAATGCAGCGTATTTGCTCAATGTATGCTGTTTGAAAATTATATCCAGCTGAAATATAAAGCGGCAATGATCCTTGCTTATTCCAATTTTCATATTTTATAGGAATTCCAAACACTTCATTAATCATGATATCACTCTCCTTTTAACTTAATTTATTTCATTTTAACATTGCAAATGTTAAAAATCAATTAATAAAGTTAATATTCTTCTATAACATCGATTTCCATTTTAAATGGTATAATTTTCTTACTTATATATATCTTTACTTCTCATATCTTGACATAACTTCATACGTTTTAATATCACTTACGACAAAAATCATTAAATAAACTTCAAATCAATATATCAGAGACATTAACAACTAAAAAACCTATTATGAATATCGCAGTTGCGAATAAAGAAACTTCGGTTCAGACAACAGAACAAACCACTCAAGAACAAAAGATATATTGATTATTACATTAATTACGCATTAAACATTGGCTTAACTTATGATGTTGAAGCTATAAAATGTTGGGATAATCCTATTTCTGTTACATCAAAAACCACATCAACTATTGCAAATATCGAAAGCAGATTGAACCGATATAAGAAAATAGAAGGCTTTAAATCTGTCTGTATTTGGTATGAAAAATGCAGTAAAAATAACTGCAATCTATACATAGGTTACGCATAATATAAAAAGATAAGGCGCAGTTTATGGACTTCAAAATCCATTACTGTGCCTTGTTTGATGTATAACTGATGTAGAACAGGTTTTTATGTATAATCTTAGCGAGCAGTGTATTTGTATCCTCACGTCCACAAACACTTCATTAGGGAACACCCTAAGACCTGTTACAGTAAAATTACAGCTACTTGCTATTTTCCGCCACCGATAAAATAAAATCTGCCATAGTCATAGCTGAATTAACAAATAATCTTGCGTGATGTTCAGAAATATTTATTCTCTTAGAACCTACACCGTGAGAATCACTATCTTTATTTCTCATTTCAGAAATTGAAGATAAAATTTTTTCGAGTCCTGAAAGTAGAGTGTTTATTCTTACATCAATATTTTTATCTGCATGCATATTATATAAGTCTTTTACTTGTTTATATAGCTTTCCAATATCGCCACTTTCAGATGGCGTTTCATTTTTCTTTTCTATCACATAGCAGAAAACTTCTTCAATTAAAGTTCTTGATTTAGTGATAGCACTATCGTAATGTTCGTTTTCTACATCTTCCATTGCGCGATTAGATAAATCAGAAATATAGTCACGATCTATTTGTTTAACTACAGGAGTAGCAACTGTTATTGTTTTTCCAATTTCCTTAATTACAAATATATTACCAACTTGCACAAGTTCATTGCCACCAAAATATAATTCTCCGTTAATTCCATCAATCACAGATTTTAAAATCTGATTATATGTACTTTCTATAGCAGTAGATGAAAGCCCCCTTAATGTATTGGCAAATTGAGATTTAGAAAATAACAAACCAAGCAATTCAGATTCTCTTCCGTTATCAATTGAATACTTCAATAAGGTATCCAGATAATCCCATCTGCTTTTTGCACCGCCATTCCAACTATAAGACTGAGAGAATCCAAATTTTGAAGATAATTCACAAATCTTAGGACCACTTAAATACGGCATAGCAATTTTAATTTTACGTGCATTATCATCAATATTTAACTCACCAAAATCTGTATCTCCATCGAGAATGGCTAAAATACTTTTTATTCTTAGTAATTCAAATTTATTATCCGAATTTTGTTCTTCCATCTATTTTGTCACCTCCAATAATTTTTAGAAATTATTTATTTTCTAAAAAGTTAAGTGTGTTTTCACTACAATTTATATTGATTTCCAATATACATAGTCCATTTAAGCTCGTCAATCATTCGCTATAAAAATTATCTAATATATATGTCGTCACGGGTGTTATGTATAATTGATAACGAATGACTAAATCAACTAAATCATTTCCATCAATCAATGTAATCGGAGATCCTTCTCTAC
>JAHHTS010000155.1 GCA_020024475.1 Oscillospiraceae bacterium | reverse complement strand
GTACTCGGCACTTTTTCTTTATAAATTGTGTCCACTTTATTGACTATAGTCCAAAATAGTACTATGGTGTCTGCCTACTCGTTTTCCTATTTCACGTGCTGATAAACCTTCTTTATGAAATATCTCTATACGAATTCTGTCAGATATGGTAAGATGATGATAGCTCATAAGTAAACTCCTTTTTGTGTGATGTTGTATGGTAACTTCATTTTACACTACAAAGTTTACTTATGAGTATTTTTTATATGTCGCACTTCATTTTACAATCCATCTTATATAAAAGTTACTGGCAAATGGTATTATCTTTGCATCGTAATGGATTTGTTTTCTCGCAAAGTCATCGCTCGGAACATTTCTGGAAAATCTGATGTTGATTTGGTAATGACCGCATTCAAAAAAACTTATGAAAAACGGAACTGTCCCGAAGGACTTATGTTCCATTCCGATCAAGGATCGCAATATACTACTTCTACATTTAGGCAATTATTAGATTCTCTTCATGTTGTACAATCATTCTCTAAAGAAGGATATCCCTTTGATAATGATTGCTGTGAATGCTTCTTTAAATATCTCAAAAAAGAAGAAGTGAATCGAAAAACCTATCACTCTTTATAAGCATTACAGTTATCGATATTCGAATATATCGAGGGATTCTATAACTCTAAGAGACCACATAGTTCTCTTGGAATGTTAACACCCAACGAAAAAGAAGAACCCTTCTGGAATCAGACTTAATGTCTTTTTCCAGAAAGATTTTCTAACTAAATATGTCTACTGACTTGACTATACTCCATGATAAGATTACCAGCATTGTCAATAAACAAATCATCGATATCTGCATTTTTTAATACATCAAACAGATATTTTATAACTTCGCTTTCATATCCAGAAACACTGTTTAAGTTACAAAGGTTTTCAAGCACACTCTTGTCATCCATATCTAAAGTATTACTCATATCTTACCCCCTACACTTTTTGGTAATACCAAATTTCTACATTTTTATTGTTCTAAATCCTTTAAAACCTTAATTTGGGGAAGCTTACACATAAAAAAATCATTCATATCCATTTTTTGATATAATATCCTTGACCAAACATCAATCATATCAAGGATATAATGTTTATGGATATTATACTTTATTTCAATTAATTCAATACCAACATAAATAAATATACTGGCTTTTAAATTTTAGCTACAGATATATTCCTCTCAAGCAGTCAGTTTTAATGATTCCCATTGATCCCATATCGAAATTTATACAAAAAGGAATGATTATTAAATATCTCTTTATTATTTTCCTCTTTCATACAAATTCCTCCTTTTACCTTTCTTGATTCTATTCAGTTAATATAAAGAACAGGTTTTTTAATATTACTCATATTACTTTAATATATTTATTTAGATATGATTGTAAACAACTCTTCTAAATTCGAATAAGCATTTGGTAATACTAGACTCTGATCAGCAATAGTTTTAAAAATTATTTTATCAATTACATTATTATAATTAAAAGAATCTTTTTTTGCAAAGTCATAACTATTATAGGGAGATATCAATGCAACATGCAGCATACAAATAGCTTCTGTATTTTCAACAGTATACGCATAATTATTTATAGCGCACTTATGACATAGAATAAGAGCTTTCGTATATACTACATGTGCAATTGAAATTAGAAGTTTCTCATTACTACACTCTTTGTAACGATTATCGAATACTTGAAAAGCCACATTAGCATCCCGATATGCCTTATTAAAATAATTTATTTTTTTATCTGACTCTTTTTCAAAAGATGCCGATTTGATATAACATTTAGCTCGTTGATGCATATAATTAGGATCAGCAGAAAGAAGTTCATTTAATCCCTCATATATCTCTCTAATAAGAGCTAACCCATGTGTACTGGAAGAACTTCTTGAACAAAAAATTCTATTAATATTATCAAAGAGTATATATTCTCGATAAGAGTTATTTTTATTTTTCCCAAACAGATTTGTATTACCTTCTTGAGCAATGATTCTAGTGACAATATATTTGTAAGCATCTGCAATTAACCTATAATTTCCTCCCTTGTTTGCAAATTGTTCAAGCTGATAACATAACCAATATTCAGCATTAATCACATATTTTATAGGAGAATTATCATCAAAATTAGATTCAAATGTCCATGTAGATTCTTGATCTATTAACGGAGATGTAACTTTGCATTGTAAAGCCAATTCATCATAAAGTTCTAATTTAGCAGCTCTTGTTGAATAGATTTTTCTTTCTGTTGCAAGGGCAATTAAAGCTGCTAATTCAGGAATAGATTTAAGCTTTGGCTTAATATTATGATATTTATTTTTTTCAGCAAGATCTTTACTAAGGCTAATGATATTATCAACAATCGTTTCTTGTTTCTTAAATATACCTATAGTAACAGCAGTAAGTAGCGAAGAAATCTTTTGATTTTCTGTTTCGTTTAGTTTATTGCTTAGTTGTATCTGAGGAATCTCATTAGCTAAAATATCTCCTTGAAGTTCATATAATTTAAGAATACCATTAATTTCTCTATTATGCTTGTCTACAGCAATAGCAACATTTACATTATTTTCTTTTAAGAGTTGACGATTAGAAATGAAGTATTCAATCTGCTCTTCTGAAAAAGCTGTATCATCCGCAAGAATCACACAATTCTTTCTATGAATTAAATTTTCAAATGCTTGATTCGTAAGCCGGTCTTTTGTCTCAAATAAAAAGACATCTCGGCTTTTCACTCGGCAAGCTACGTCCACAAGCACATATGATTTTCCACTACACCCACTGCCAATTAAAAATTGAAGTGAGTAGTGTGAAAGATTATCAAAGAGCATTTTTGTAATATCTCTTGAAATAAAAAAATGTGGAAGTGATATTGTGTGATCTTTATTGATTAAACTTTTTCCAAAAAATAAATATGATTTATTCCTTTCATAGTTAGAAGATAAATGATTAATAGAAAATCTTTTATATTGCTCTAGATCATCTATACTTATTTTCTCAGCCTCTTTACCTACTGCATATATACCTTCATATATTTCTTCATATGAATTAAAAATAATACAATGTGTTATACCATATTTTTCATATTTAAGCTTTTCTAATATTGAAGGTGCTTTACTTAGACAAAGATACTTTGCTGTATCAATTTCATTACTTACTGAATATGCGAGCAAATCAATTTCATCGTCTAAACTACAACCAATAAAAATGAGATTTTGAAAAACACTATCATGAGACAATTTTTTCAGCAAAGATTGATTATTTTTTATACTTTCTATATATTGCTTTTGGGTAAAAACTTCACTTTTAGAATCTTCATAAGTAAGCATCTCCGACACATCTCCATGCAATTTAATCACACAAGAAAACTCATCAAATATGCCTCGTTCAACAGGACGATTTGAATAAACAATATGATTATAACAACTATTATTCTCTATCCCATCATCAATATTTAGCGTATACACATATGGCCAAATCAGATCTAGTATCTTTTTTTTGCCATTTTCTAATTTTACTTTTTTAAAGTTAGATCTTAAATATTCTTTTTGTTCAACAATAGGAATTATTTGATGATATATTTCTGAAATACTAGAAAAAGACTCAGATTTAAGAGAATCAATTTCTGATTGTTGTAATGATAATTGCTTGGCAATTTTCCCAATCATATACTCACTATAATCTTTTCCTGATGGAACTGTGCCTCTATGTGCTTCACATCCTTTAGTAAATCCAGATCCGATCACTGGAATTAACATCTTTCTTCTAATGTTATTAATTAATTCATCCTTAACTTCTGAAAATGTAACTACTTTCATAAAAATCCCCTCCATATAAAATGATATAAATATACAAGTAAGCTAGTAATTTAAATGATTCTTATCTTTTATTTATTATGGATTACACATTCGTACTATATCACCAAAGCACTTTTCTAACAGCATTATCTAATTATTTATATCAACTATACCATTTCTGAAACAGCATTATATATGATTATAAAAATGATACTGAAATTAGTCGTACTAGAAATATAAAAAATTCTCAAACATAATATTTAACAAATGTTCCTTTATTTTTGAAATAATCACATTATAACTCCAAATTTTTACTTATGTCTTTTCAATTTCGTTAAAATGAATTCTATTTGCTAAAATCCAATAAATATCCTACATAAAAAAGAATCAGATATTATCTACATATTCAACTTATCATTAACTTGATTTTTATAGTACTTACAATCTTATGT